>NZ_JBMBTE010000005.1:0-107723 GCF_048897285.1 Rhodococcus sp. O3 | reverse complement strand
TCGGGCTGCTCGGCGAGCCGAATGTCGTTGAGGGCGCGGCGGGCATCGCGCGCGGCGAGGCGGTGCTCGTACTCCTCCTCGTCGTCGGACTGGAGGGTTCCGCCGATCGGGCGCAGGCCGTACATGCCGACGAACTTGCGCGCTTCCTCGATGATGTCCTCGTGCTTGCGGCAGGTCGCGCAGCGCGGCTCGTTGCGGTACTCCTCGACGGCCTCGAGATCGCCGCACCATACGCAGGCACCCGGTGTCCACCGTCGTGCTGTCCGGATTGTCGCGGATTCGGTGGGGGCCTCGAGAGTCTGCGCGTCGATCACGAGGAGCCACCTTAAGTGAAAATCGGGCGGCCACGGCGCGTGGGACGGACGTGACCTGCGGGGACGGACGGGAAAGTGACGAAGATCATGTTAGCGGGACGATCGCGGTAGGCAAAGTGTTGCGGCACAGCACTTTCCGTACCGGACGGTCTGCTGGTTTCCGTCGGCCGTCAGGTTGCGGTCGCCGCAGTGAGCCATTCCACGAGCGGGCGGAAACGGCGCCAGGCGTCACGGACCTCGTCGAGCGTGCGGGCGCTGTCGAGCCACGGGGGCGACTGTTCGGTGCGTCCCGCGGTGAGTGCCTTGTGACGCATCAGGTCGAGCCGCGGGTGGTCGGGGTCGACCCCGCGCGGACGCGTCTTCAGTTGTGCGCCACCGATTTCGAAACCGTCGCGGCGCAGTTTCCGGACCAGTTTCTCGAGTTGGGTGCCGCGCCGCTCGTCGTCGACGGCCGCACGGTACGCCTCGATCTGCGCACCGGATCCGGCGTAGAAGCCGCCCGCGACGACGAGTCCCGCCGCGTCGACCTGCACGTAGTAACCGACGCCCGGAGCGGTCTGCACGAAGCCGCCCTGGTGCGTCTTGTACGGCGCCTTGTCCTTGCTGAACCGGACATCGCGATAGGGCCGAAAGGCCTTGCCGGTACCGAATTCCGGCTCGAGTTCGGCGAGCAGCGCAAGCATCGGGCCGCGCACGCAGTCGTCGTAGACGGCCTTGTGCGCGGCCCAGAATGCCTTGCTGTTGTCGGCTTCGAGATCCTCGTAGAAGTCGAGTGCGGCGACGGGGAATCCAGTGAACACCCCGATAGTGTGCCCTGTGGAACGGGTTTCAGGCCACGCCGTTGAACAGCGACGTCACCGAGCCGTTCTCGAACACCTCGCGGATCGTCTGCGCCAGGAGCGGAGCGATCGACAGCACGGTGAGGGTCTCGAACTGCTTCTCCGGCGGGATCGGCAGCGTGTTGGTGACGATGACCTCCTTGGCGCCGCACGCGGCGAGGCGCTCGGCGGCCGGGTCGGACAGCACACCGTGCGTCGCGGCGATGATGACGTCACCGGCGCCGGCCTCCTTGAGGACCCGCACCGCGCCGGCGATGGTGCCGCCGGTGTCGATCATGTCGTCGATCAGGATGCAGGTGCGGCCCTCGACCTCACCGACCACGCGATTGGACTTGACCTGGTTCGGAACCAGCGGATCGCGGGTCTTGTGGATGAACGCCAGCGGGGCACCACCGAGGGTGTCGGCCCACTTCTCGGCCACGCGGACGCGACCCGAGTCGGGGGAGACCACGGCGATGTTGTCGACGCCGTAGTGGCCGCGGATGTACTCGGCCAGCTGACCCTGCGCGTGCATGTGGTCGACCGGGCCGTCGAAGAAGCCCTGGATCTGGTCGGTGTGCAGGTCGACGGTGATGATGCGGTCGGCACCGGCGGTCTTGAGCAGGTCGGCGATCAGGCGAGCCGAGATGGGCTCGCGGCCGCGGTGCTTCTTGTCCTGACGGGCGTAGGGGTAGAACGGCAGGATCGCGGTGATGCGCTTGGCCGAACCACGCTTGAGCGCGTCGATCATGATGAGCTGCTCCATCACCCACTGGTTCAGCGGGAACGGATGGCTCTGCAGCACGAAGGCGTCGGAGCCACGCACCGACTCCTCGAACCGCACGAAGGTCTCGCCGTTCGCGAAGTCACGCGCGGTCTGCGGCGTGACCTGGATGCCCAGTTCCTTCGAGACCTGCTCCGCCAGCTCGGGGTGTGCCCGGCCGGCGAAGAGCATCAGGTTCTTCTGATTGTCGATCCAATTGGTCACTGGTCCAGGCCGTCCTTTTGCGGTTCGTTCTCTTGCTGCTGCTGCGACGCCAACGATGCTGCCTCAGCGGCGGGGGTCCCGGCGCGATTTCGCTGGACCCATCCTTCAATATTGCGCTGTGGCGCACCCGACACTGCCAGCGCCCCCGGTGGAACGTTCCGCCGGAGCACCGTCCCGGCGCCCGTGTACGCGCCGTCGCCCACCGTCAGGGGGGCCACGAACATGGTGTCGGAACCGGTCCGCACGTGCGATCCGACGACGGTCCGGTACTTCTTGACACCGTCGTAGTTCACGAACACGCTCGACGCGCCGATGTTGGAATGCTCACCGATCGTCGCGTCCCCGACATAGGTCAGGTGCGGCACCTTCGAATGCGCTCCGATCTGCGCGTTCTTCGTTTCGACGAACGTGCCGATCTTGCCTTCGGCGCCGAGTTCGCTGCCCGGTCGCAGGTACGCGAAGGGGCCGACGGACGCGCCCGCACCGATCACCGAATCCGATCCGTGGGTCCGCACCACCGACGCTCCGGCGCCGACCTGCACATCGGTCAGGGTGGTGTCGGGTCCGATCACCGCGTCCTCACCGATCGACGTGCGCCCGTGCAATTGCACACCCGGGTGCAGCGTCACGTCCGGTGCGAGGGTGACGTCGACGTCGACCCACGTGTTCGCCGGGTCGATCACCGTCACACCCTCGCGCATCCAGTACTCGAGGGTGCGGCGGTTCAGTTCGGCCGCGAGCGCCGCGAGCTGCACGCGGTCGTTTGCTCCGGCGACGCTCACCGCGTCGTCGGTGTAGTGGGCGCGCACGGTCAGTCCCTCGCCGCGGGCGATCGACACGACATCGGTGAGGTACAGCTCGCCCTGCGCGTTGTCGGCGCTGAGCTTGCCGAGCGCCGAGCGCAGCGCGGCGACGTCGAACGCGTACACACCGGCATTCACCTCGGTGATCGCCAGCTGGGTCGGGGTCGCTTCCTTGTGCTCGATGATCGCGGTGACGTCCCCGTCGGTCGTGCGCAGGATCCGGCCGTATCCGGTCGGGTCGGCCGCGGTCGTGGTGAGCACGGTGACGGCCGCCGCTTCGGGTTCGGCGTGCGTCTCCAGCAGAGCGCGCAGCGTGTCGGTGTCGAGCAGCGGGACGTCCGCGGCCGTGACGACGACGATGCCGGCGAAGTCGTCGGGAAGGGTGGTCAGCGCGCACTCGACGGCGTGGCCCGTTCCGAGCTGCTCGTCCTGCACGGCGACGCGGACGTCGCCGTCGAGGCGGGCTCCGAGATCGGTGACCGCGGCGGAGATGCGTTCACGGTCGTGACCGACGACCACGACCAGATGATCCGGGCCGAGTGCCTCCGCCGCGCGCACGGAATGCTCGAGCATGGTGCGGCCGCCGAGCGAATGCAGCACCTTGGGGGTCTTGGACCGCATCCTCGTACCCGCTCCGGCGGCCAGGACGACTATTGCGGTCTGCACTTGCATGAAGCTCCCTCGACGTTCGACATGCGTCATGGACGAGCGTGTGAGGGCCCGGCCGGCCCCCGTTCGCCTTGCTCCGCCGCCAGGACTCGAACCTGAACTATCTGAACCAAAATCAGAGGTGCTGCCGATTACACCACGGCGGATCGCCGCACGTCCGCGAAGTGAACCCCGGGGCGTGCGGTGTGATCCTCGCATGCCGATACGGTCGGCGTCGAACGCGGGGCGGAGACGAGGCGGTCCGCGCGGCCCGCAGATTAGGCTCGGCTCCGGGGCCAGCGTGCAAGCAGGTGTGGCGCCGGAAAGGAAACCGTCGTGTCGCGAACACCGCAGAGTCAATCCGAGCGGACCCCGCGTATCCGCATGACCGGAACGCAACGCCGCGAGCAGTTGATCGAGATCGGCCGGGCCCTGTTCGCCGAGCGCGGCTACGAGGGCACGTCCATCGAGGAGATCGCGCAGCGCGCCGCCGTGTCCAAGCCCGTCGTCTACGAGCACTTCGGCGGCAAGGAAGGGCTCTACGCCGTGGTCGTGGACCGCGAGATGACGATTCTCATGTCGATGGTCACCGAGAGCCTGACGCGGAACCGGTCCCGCGTCCGTGTCGAACGGGCCGCGCTCGCGCTGCTCACCTACATCGAGGAACGCACCGACGGTTTCCGCATCCTGGTGCGCGACTCCCCGGTCGCCGCCGAGGAAGGCACCTACTCGAGCCTGCTCAACGAGGCGATGCGACAGGTCGGCACCCTGCTCGCCGGCGACTTCGCCCGCCGCGGCCTGGACCCGGACCTCGCGCCGCTCTATGCGCAGGCCCTCGTCGGCATGGTCGCGACCACCGCGACCTGGTGGCTCGACGAACGCAGCCCGTCGAAGGAGGTCGTCGCGGCGCATCTGGTGAACCTGTGCTGGAACGGTCTGACCCGGCTCGAAGCCGATCCGACGCTCGGCGCCGATTGATACAGTCGAAGGTCTGCGAATACCGAGGTAGACGCCACCGCGGTGGTACCGTTGCCCGGCCGATTCGTAGAAGCGACGGGATTGAGGTGACAGTGGTTTCCCGCACGTCGATTGCCTGTGCCGAGCGTGTCCGGGCCGAGCGCCCCGTTCCCGTTCGCTGGGGGCGCTGAGATGGCACGTCAGGTTCGCGCCGAGGCCACCCGGGAGTCGGTGCTGCGCGGCGCCGCCGAGGTCTTCGTGCGCCTGGGATACGCGAACGCCAGCCTCAACGAGATCATCGACGAATCGGGCGTCACCAAGGGTGCGCTGTACTTCCACTTCGGCTCCAAGGAGGAGCTCGCCCGCGGCGTAATCGACGCCGGTTTCGCCCGCTCGGCGGAGGCCGGTCTCGCCAAGATCGACGAACGCACCCCGGCGCTGGAAACGATGATCGAGCTGTCGGTCCTGTCCGTCGATCTGTCGGTCTCCGACCCGGTGGTCCGCGCGATGTTCCGGCTCGTTCTCGAGATCGGCGACTACCGCGGCTCGGGCGACAACCTGTTCGAGATGTGGCTGGGCACGTTGCAGCAGCTGGCGCACCGGGCGCAGGAGGAAGGCGACCTGTCCCCGGATTTCGATCCCGATGCGGCCGGTTTGATGGTGCTGCAGATGGTCGTGGGGGCCCGCACCGTCGCCGCCGGGCTCGGTCGCCGCGATCGGTCGATCGAACACATCGAGCTGATGTGGACGAACCTGCTGCCGGCGCTGGTTCCGCCGACGAAGGTCGAGTACTTCCGGCAGTTCGCCGCGCGGCGCCTGCGCGTCTGACGACACCCCGGCGAATTATCTGTGTCCGTCGGTAACGGACTGTTACTGTGCCGTGAACTGCGCGCTGCGTCGGGGGCGGCGCCGCTCGATCAACAGTGACAGGAACGTATCGATGCGAGCCTTTCGACATCTCGTGGCGATCGGCGCTGCTTCCACCGCGCTGGCACTCGCCCTGACCACGGCGACCGCCGCAGCCGAGCCCGTCCACGTCGACGACGTCTTCAACCCGTTCGTGGTGAGCACCTTCCGTGACGGGCAGATCGCACATCCGTCGCAGTGGACGCCGCGCCCGGCCTCCACCGACCCGTGGTTCGACCCGCCCGCCCTCGGCGACGGGGACGTCCCCGGCACCCTGCTGCGGCACCGCCCGGTGACGGTGCAGGTGTACGGAGTGCAGCCTGGCCACGTCACGGCCCATCAGCTGATGTACGTCACCACCGATTTCGACGGCTCCCACACCGTCGCCACCGGCATCCTCATGCTCCCCGAGGACGGCACGCCGCCGCAGGACCGCAGGCTCATCGGCTACTCCGAGGCCAACGACAGCCTCGGCCCCAACTGCATGCCGAGCACCCAGTGGACCGGCGGCAACCAGACCGACCCGTCGCTGTTCTCCGCGCTCGGACCCGTCGCGCAGATGTTCGGCCGCGGCTGGGCAGTGATGATGAGCGACACCGCCAACGACGGCGACACCGCCCCCAACGGCTTCTCCATCGGCCGGTTCAGCGGACCCGCGACCCTCGACGGACTGCGCGCGGCCATCGCGCTGCCGGACGCCGGGTTCGCGCCGGACGTCCCGGTCGGGATCTTCGGAATCGCCGGGGGTGGTGTGGCCGCCGGGTTCGCCGCGGAGATGGCCGGCACCTACGCGCCGGAACTCAATCTCGTCGGCACCGTGCTGCAGGCGATGGTCGTCGACAGCGCGACCTTCGAACGCACCGCGGACGGCGGTATCGGCTCGGGATTCGTCTTCGCCAACTCGCTCGGCTTCGCGGCGAAGTACCCGGAGATCGACCTCGACGCCGAACTCACCCCGCTCGGCCGGGCCGCCGCCGACCTGTTCCACAGCACCTGCCAGGGGCTGTATCTGATGTTCCCGTTCGTGCCGTTGTCCGCGCTGTACGAGAACGGGCGGCCGGCCGACAACCCGGCGTTCGCGCGGGCCTACGCCGAGAACGCGCTCGGCACCCGGCCGCACGAGGTCCCGACCGCGCCGGTGCTCATCACCTCGTGCCGCGACGACTTCCTCGTCCCCTACGAGGACGCGGAGAACCTCGGCAACTTCTGGCGCGCGCACGGCGCCGACGTCGAATTCGATCCGTCGGTGTGCGGGATCGGAGACGTGCTGACCGACCCGGTCCGGGTGGGCGTCGAGTTGCTCGGCATGCAGAATGTCGACTGGTTCGATCGGCGCTTCGAGGAGGCCGGCCGATGAGACGTCTGCTCGCCACCGCCCTGACCGCCGTGACCCTCGTGGCCGGGGCCGCCGGAACAGCCACCGCCGCACCCGATTTCGACGCTGTCCTCGATCTCGACACCGTCCTCGACGTTTCCCGCAACAACCTCGACTCCGAACACGGCGGGGGAGTCGCGACCGACCTGTCGGCCGACCCCGAGGTGCTGCGGCCGCTGCTCGACCGGGCCCGCGCCACCGGGGTCGACCCGGCACGCTATGCGGCGCTGCTGCACCAGTACTGGCTCGCCGTGGCGGCCCGCAACGCCGGGATCGACCTGAACCGGTGGGATCCGCAGCTCGGGCTGGCGGCCAACGAACAGAACCTGAAGAACACCTTCGCCTACTACCAGAAGCTGCAGCGCGAGCACCCCGACTTCCTGTGGACCGGACAGGGCGGCCTGGCCGGACCGTCCTTCGGTGCCGGGGTCATGGACGTCGACCTGGTCAGGGCGGTCATCGGGGTTCGGGAGTTGCGCGACGCCCTCGCTCAGGTCACCCGCACGCTCGACGACGTGGCCGCACCCGCGTCCGCGGAGCTGCCCGAGGATCTGCGGGCGGTGCTCGCCGTCGGCCACACCATCACCCCCGAGGACATCGCGGACTTCCAGGTCCGGGTCATCGCGATGAGCAAGCACATCTTCACCGACCTGCTGCCGCAGCACGAGGCATACCTGGCCGGTGGTCTCGACGCGATCGACGAGTTCCACCGGGCGGGCATCATCGACGACCGCGCCGTCCGGGCCTGGCGCGATCTCGCGACCGGGGACCCGGAGCTGGTGGTGCGCGGCAACGCCGAACTGCTGCACCGTGAGCAGTACCAGTCGATCGCCGACCAGTGGGATGCCACCCGCGAGGCGCGTGGTCCCGTCGGCCGGGCGCTGACCTATCTGTCGACGTTCGGCGCCGACCCCGCGATCCCCGGCGTGGTACCGCCCCGGGAGGCGTTCCCGCTGACGCTGACCGCGGGCGATCCCGCCGGCGGCCCGCAGTGGCGCCTGCAGACACCGCTGCCCGCGTTCAACTGGTCGGACCGCGACGCACGCTGGGAGTACATCACCACCCACATGCTGCCGAAGTACCGGGCGCTGGCCCAGGATCGACCGGCCGAACTCGCGGTCGCCCTGAGCAAGCCGATGGATCAGCAGTTCCTCGAACAGCGGGCCCTGAATCGGCTGGTGCCCATCCTGCGGTCGGCGGCCCGCACGACGCAGGTGCAGTACTACTGAGCACGCCCGCTCGTTGCAATCGGCGGCGCGGCCTGACAGCATCGCCGCCGTGACCTTCGGACCGTTCGACGCCGAGCATGCCCCCGCCGCGCTCGCCCGCGTCCTCGACGAACTCGGTGAGGACGCAGCGGTCACGATCACCGCCGTGCCGCCGCTGCTGACCGTCACCCAGGCGGCGGACGTGCTGGGTGCCTCCCGCGCCGAGGTGGCGCGCCTCGTCGACAGCGGCGCGTTGCCCGCCGAGTTCCACGGCCTGCACCGGCGGGTGGATCGCGCCGACGTCGTCGCACTGGCGCAGCGTCGCGCGACGATCCGCACCCAGGTCCTCGACAACCTCGCCGACCTGGCCCGCCGCGACGGCCTGTACGACGAATTCTGAGCGGAAAGCAGAGGGAAGATGCCCGTAGGGGTGGTGCTCGGTGCGTCGGTGCTCGCCGACGCGCGGATGCGGGACGTCGTGCTCGCATTCGCGGAAGAGGGTCTGTACCAACCGTATTGGAGCGACGGAGTCATCGCCGAAGTGGATCGCCGGCTGCCGGCGGAACTGCCGCGACCGGCCCGCGACTACCTGTTCGCCGAACTGGACCGGGCGTTCCCGGATGCCCGCGTCACGTGGCCGACGACGGTGCTGCGGGAGGTGCCCTACGTCGTCGACCCGCGCGACACCCACCTGACGGCGGTCGCGCTGATCGCCCACGCCGACGCCGTCGTCACCACCGACCCGGCTATCGCCGCCGCGCTCGAACGGTCCGGAATCGAACCCTGGACCCCCGACGCGTTCGTCACGTTCGTCGTCGACGCCGACCCCGGCCGCGCGCGGGCCACGCTGCTGCGGATGGTGCGCAGACGCTGGCTCCCCGGCACCGGCGAGACCGACGACGCGCTGCTGTCGCGGCTGGTGACCTGGGCGCGTCGTGCGCTGGGGGACAGCAGCGCCGACCTGCTCGCGTCCGCGGACTGAGGCACCCTGTCCGCGACGCATAGAATCGAAAAGTTCTCGTCGTACACCCAGGAGCGACTGTCACGTGTCTGCTGTGCCCGCCACCCCTCTGTCCGGACTGGCGCGGATCGCGCTGGCCGACGACCAATTGCAGCGGGTCGCCGCGCTCGCCGGCACCGCCGAGCAGGCCCTGGTCGCACCGCCCGCGGCCCGTCCCTTCGTCGCCGCCGTGCTCGCGGAGAAAGCGCCGCTGCTGGTGGTCACCGCCACCGGCCGCGAAGCCGACGATCTGACCGCCGAACTCACCGAAATCCTCGGTGACAGCGTCGCGCAGTTCCCGTCGTGGGAGACGCTGCCGCACGAGCGGCTGTCGCCGAGCGCGGACACCGTCGGCCGGCGGCTGCAGGTGCTGCGCCGCCTCGCCCGGCCCGACGACCGCGACTACGGCCCCGAACTGCGCGTCATCGTCGCGACCGTGCGGTCGCTGGTGCAGCCGATGGCGCCGGGTCTCGGCGAGATCGATCCGATCACCCTGCGGGTCGGTTCCGAACACGACTTCGACGACCTCGTCGAACGCCTCGTCGAACTGGCCTACACGCGCGTCGACATGGTCGGCAAGCGCGGCGAGTTCGCGGTGCGCGGCGGCATCCTGGACGTGTTCCCGCCGACCGCCGACCACCCGGTACGCGTCGAGTTCTGGGGCGACGAGGTCACCGAGCTGCGGCCGTTCTCCGTCGCCGATCAGCGCTCGATCCCCGACGTCGAGGTCGCCACGCTCATCGCGCCGCCCTGCCGCGAACTGCTGCTCACCGAGGCGGTCAAGGAACGCGCGGCGCAGCTCGCGAAGGACAACCCGGCCGACGCGGCGCTCGTCGAGATGCTCGACAAGATGGCCGGTGGTGTTCCGGTCGAGGGCATGGAGGCGCTGCTGCCCGTGCTGCAGTCCGGTGAGCTGCAGCTGCTCACCGAGGTGCTGCCCGCCGGCGCCCACGTCCTGCTGTGCGACCCGGAGAAGGTCCGCACCCGCGCCACCGACCTCGTGCGCACCGGGCAGGAGTTCCTCGAGGCATCGTGGACGGCCGCGTCGATCGGCGGTGCCGCGCCGCTGGACACCGCGAACCTGACCGGCGCCGACGGCCGGAAGATGGACCTCGCGGCCTCGGCGTACCGGACGCTGCGGCAGGTCAGGGAGGCCGCCGAAGCGCAGGGCGTGCCGTGGTGGACGCTGAGCCCGCTCGCCTCCGGTGCCGACACCGAGGTGGTTCTCGAGGTGCAGCCCGCGCCGGAGGTGCGCGGTTCCGAGGAACTGCTGTCGATGCTGTTCGTGAACCTGCGGGCGCACGTCACCACCGGTGGTCGCGCGGTGATCGTGGTCGCCGGTACCGGTACCGGCCTGCGCGTGCTCGAACGGCTGAAGGACAACGAGGTTCCCGCCGCGAAGCTCGAGCCGGGCGCGGAACCGGTCCGCGGCCAGGTCGGCGTGATCCGGGGCGCGCTGCACGAGGGTCTGGTGCTGCCCGGCAACGGCGACAATCAGGTGCCGGGGCTCGTCGTCGTCACCGAGGCGGACCTGACCGGCAACCGGGTCACCACCGCCGAAGGCCGCAAGACACCCGTCAAACGGCGCAACCAGGTCGATCCGCTGGCGTTGACCGCCGGCGACTACGTGGTGCACGACCAGCACGGCATCGGCCGGTTCGTCGAGATGGTCGAACGGACCGTCGGCGGTGCGCGCCGCGAGTACCTCGTCATCGAGTACGCGGCGAGCAAGCGTGGCCAGCCCGGCGACCGGTTGTTCGTGCCGATGGAATCACTCGATCAGCTCTCCCGGTACGTGGGGGGTGAACTGCCCGCGATCAGCAAGCTCGGCGGCTCCGACTGGGCGAACACGAAACGCAAGGCGCGCAAGGCAGTTCGTGAGATCGCAGGCGAGCTGGTGCGCCTCTATGCGGCGCGGCAGGCGTCACCCGGTCACGCCTTCGGCCCGGACACCCCGTGGCAGAAGGAGATGGAGGACGCGTTCCCCTTCACCGAGACCCAGGATCAGCTCACCGTCATCTCCGAGGTGAAGGCCGACATGGAGAAGCCGGTACCGATGGACCGCGTCGTCATCGGCGACGTCGGCTACGGCAAGACCGAGATCGCGGTGCGTGCCGCGTTCAAGGCGGTGCAGGATGGGAAGCAGGTCGCGGTGCTGGTGCCCACCACCCTGCTCGCGCAGCAGCACCTGCAGACCTTCACCGAGCGGATGGCCGCGTTCCCCGTCACCGTCAAGGGCCTGAGTCGATTCACCGATCCGGCCGAGTCCCGCGAGATCGTCGCCGGCATGGCCGACGGCGAAGTCGACATCGTGGTCGGCACCCACCGGCTGCTGCAGACCGGAATCCGTTGGAAGGACCTCGGTCTGGTGATCGTCGACGAGGAGCAGCGGTTCGGTGTCGAACACAAGGAACACATCAAGGCGCTCCGGACACACGTCGACGTGCTGACCATGTCGGCGACCCCGATCCCGCGCACCCTGGAGATGAGCATGGCCGGCATCCGCGAGATGTCGACGATCCTCACCCCGCCCGAGGAACGGCACCCGATCCTCACCTACGTGGGTGCGTACTCGGACAAGCAGGTCGCCGCGGCGATCCGTCGCGAGCTGCTGCGCGACGGCCAGGTGTTCTACGTCCACAACCGGGTCAGCTCGATCGACAAGGCCGCCAAGAAGATTCGCGACCTCGTCCCCGAGGCCCGGGTGGTCGTGGCGCACGGCCAGATGAACGAGGACACCCTCGAGAAGACCGTGCAGGGCTTCTGGGAACGCGAATTCGACGTGCTGGTGTGCACCACGATCGTCGAGACCGGCCTGGACATCTCCAACGCCAACACGCTCATCGTCGAACGCGCCGACTCGCTCGGCCTGTCGCAGCTGCACCAGCTGCGCGGTCGCGTCGGCCGGTCCCGCGAACGCGGCTACGCGTACTTCCTGTACCCGCCGGAGAAGCCGCTCACCGAAACCGCGTACGACCGGCTCGCGACCATCTCGCAGAACTCCGACCTCGGCGCCGGCATGGCCGTCGCCATGAAGGACCTCGAAATCCGCGGCGCCGGAAACGTTCTCGGAGCCGAACAGTCCGGTCACGTCGCCGGTGTCGGATTCGACCTGTACGTGCGGCTGGTCGGCGAGGCCGTCGAGGCGTACCGCGCCGCGGCCGACGGCACCCCCATCACCACCGAGGAGGCCCCCAAGGAGGTGCGGGTCGACCTGCCCGTCGACGCGCACATCCCCGCCGACTACGTCACCTCCGACCGGCTGCGCCTCGAGGCCTACCGCAAGCTCGCCGCCGCACAGGACGACGCGTCGATCGCCGCGGTCGTCGAGGAACTCGTCGACCGGTACGGCCCGCTGCCCGAAGAGGTCGGCCGGCTCGTGTCCGTCGCGAAGCTGCGGTTGCTGTGCCGCGAATACGGGCTCGAGGAGGTCGCGGTCGTCGGCACCCAGCTCAAGATCTCCCCGATGGAACTGCCCGACTCGAAGCAGATGCGGCTCAAGCGGATCTTCCCGGCCGCCCAGTACCGCGCGACCAGCGGCATCGTGCAACTGCCGCTGCCGCGCACCGGCGGGGTCGGCTCCGACCGCGTCCGCGACGTCGAACTGCTCCAGTACATCGCGGACTTCCTGCTCGCCATGGACGGCAAGGCACAGGGGTCGGTGGACGTTCGGGTCGCGGCGGGGGCGAACGCGTGAGCGTCGTCCTCCTCGACCCGCGCCGGCCCGGGGTCGTGCCCGCGGCGGCAGTGCGGCTGCTGCACGGGCCGGTCGAGTACGGCGACGAGGTACCCGACGAGGTGCGCGCTGCGCTCGGTCTCGACCACGAACCGGGAGCCGACGTGCTCGTCGCCCTCGACGCCGGCAGCGACGCCGTCGCCGCACGGACCGCCCGCGGGGAGGACGTGATCGCGGCGGACCCGGTGCCCGGGGACCGGTTGCTCGAGGCCGTCGACGTCATGGACCGGCTGTGGGGGTTCGGCGGCTGGGAGGTCACCCAGACCCACGATTCGCTGCGGCGCTACCTGCTCGAGGAAACCTACGAGCTTCTCGACGC
Source organism: Rhodococcus sp. O3 (assembly GCF_048897285.1). NCBI lineage: Bacteria > Bacillati > Actinomycetota > Actinomycetes > Mycobacteriales > Nocardiaceae > Rhodococcus > Rhodococcus sp. O3. The sequence continues at coordinate 94,651 of NZ_JBMBTE010000005.1, read as the reverse complement.
CATCGACGAGGACGACCGGGCCGGGCTGCGCGAGGAACTCGGCGACCTGCTGCTGCAGGTGCTGTTCCACTCGCGGATCGCCCAGGAATCGCCGACCGACCCGTTCGACGTCGACGACGTCGCCGGCACCCTCGTCGCCAAACTCGAGTCCCGCAGCCCGCATCTGACCAACGGTCACACCGGCCCGCTCGACCCGGCCGAGCAGGAGGCGGCGTGGCAGGCGGCGAAGGCCGCGGAGAAGGCGCGGGAGTCGTGTCTCGACGGCATCGCGATGGCGCAGCCGGCGTTGGCGTTGGCGGAGAAGGTGGTGACGAGGAGCGCCGAGGCGGGATTGCCGGACGATCTGGTTCCCGCTTCGCTCGGGACGGTCGGGATCGGCGGAGAGTCCAGCGCCGAGCACCGGCTTCGGAAGGCTGTGATGGAGTTCGCCGGCTGTATCCGCGAAGCCGAGAACACGGCAGAGGCGAATCGTGGCGAACGCAAGCCGCTGTCGCCCGACGACTGGCGCAGGTACTGGCCACGAGGCTGAGATTCGCGGTGGCCGGTCGTCTCACCGATGTCGACGATCGGTCGATTCGCAGAGCGTCCGTCCCAGTTTGCGGCCGACCCGGACGAGCAGATCCTGCTGTCGTCGTGCATACAGTCGTGCCACCGCCAGCCTGGCCGTACGACGCTGCTCGGGGGCGAGATCGTGGTCGGCCAGGGCACGCAACATCTCCCTGCACTCGAGCGTGGTGGCACAGTGCGCCTGCCAGGACGGCACCCCCAGCTTGCGTGCCAGGGCAATGGGTGTCGCGTGTGTCAGGTTCCTTTGCCCGAGCACTTCCGGGACGTGTCCCCACGGTCCCGCCAGCGCAAGTTTCGCGGCGAACACCTCGTCCTCGCGCAGCATGTTCCTGCGGTCTATCCGGAGCACGGGTTCCCGACGAAAAAGGCTGTACAGGGGATCGACGACGGGAAGGTTCTCGTTCAGCATGCCCAGCAATGCGGCGAAACGTGTGACGGGATCGCTCGAACCGAGGGCAGCGTCGCTGTACCGGTTACTTCGGATCATTCCTGCGGGAGTGAGGTAATCCATCCGGTGGGTCACCAGCACGAGTCGGTCGTCCGCGGCGAACGCAGCCAGGCTCCGTGAAATGCAGTGCGGTGCGAGCCAGTCGTCGTCTCCTACCCACCGAAAGAACGTCCCAGTGGCCAGCCGCAGCACACTGAGGTAGTTGTCGAGCACGCCGACGTCGACGGGGTGTCGGTGGTAGACGACCCGGCAGTGACTCTCGGCGAGCTCGCGACACACTTCTTCGGTGTTGTCCGTGGAGGCGTTGTCGGAGATCACCAGTTCGAGGTTCTCGTGATCCTGCGCGAAAACGGACTGCACCACGTCCCCGATGCGATCGCCCCCGTTGCGCACCGGCAATCCTACGGAGACCAGCGCGTCGGACACCGAGCTCACCGGTCACACCCGTTCGAGCCAGATCTCCCGCCAGAACGGCACGAACTCGCGCGGGCAGCTGACGTTGTGCGAACCGTTGCACGTGATTCCTTCGAGGATGATGCAGGGATTCTTCATCGTCAGCAACTCACCGGTTCTCTCGTCGATGCATCTGGTCACACGTGCCTGCACCCGGGCGGTGCGGCCGCAGTGGCGTGCCATTTCCTCCTCGAAGCCCATGCCTCGGTTCATTCGATCTTCGTTGAGGGTCTCCATGATCTCGCTCTTGGATTTGATCCGGACCGTTTCGCCGGGTTGCAGGTTCAGGTGCGCTGTCGGTGTCCTGCCCACTGCCCTGCCCTGGACGAAGCCCCAGGGCAATCCGTTGCGAAACCACAGCTTGCGCGGTAGTAGTCGCCGACTGATGTCCTGTATTCGATTGAACAGACCCACGAGGAAGGCCTCGGCCGACTCGACCGCGCCGACGTTTCCGGTCTTCACATCCGTCACGTACTGGCCGAGATCGCGGAACGGGAGGCATGTCGGTGCGGCGCGGAGCAACTCGGTGGCCTGGCACGAATAACGTGGCTTACCGTCCGCACCCGATTCCTTCCGCGTATTGGCATCCAGCAGTGGAATGCCGACGCACGAGGAGCCGGAGGGCGGCGGCAGACCCGGCTCTACGCGTTTGAGCCATGCATCCTTCCAGTACAGGGAACACGAAGTCTGGCAACCTCCGTGAGCAGATCCGTCGCACCTCGAGTCCGTCAGGTGGACGGCATTCTCCATACGATGGATGCCGGTGCCGGAGATCGTGTCGCAGAGCTTGTGCGCAACCTTGTGCACGGTCAGCCGACGGCCACAGAACTGGAGCATTTCGGGCATGAACGGAAGGTTCTCGAACTCTCCGTTCTCATCCAGGGTTGCAAGAATCTCTTCCGCGCTTCGCACCTCGACGAGGTCACCGACGCGCAGACTCGAAACGGGAGTCCTGGTCACGGACTTCGTCATGGAGATGCCTCCTTCCCGGCAGTCGCACGCGTTGTGGAGTTGTTGTCGACCTCGGGTGTCCGGCTTCTTGCCGGCATGTCGTCACGAGTCCGTCGCAATGATCGATTTCGTGAGCCCGCATATGCGTTCGTGCAAGATCGTTGCGTTCGGGAAGTAGTCCCGCATTTCGGTGATGCCGATCAGTTCGGTCCACAGAACCTCGTGGCGCGCCTCTTCCGTGCTCTGCGGACGCGTGTGTACCAGCGGCCAGTGTTCGGCGATGGTGACTCGGGCAGCGGCAGGCATGAACTGCATTCCGGGAAAGAGCCAGTGCGGTTCGACCGGAAAATACCGGTATGGCGTCTGGACCCAATAGCGCGGTGCGAGCCCGCGGACCTGACGAGCCAAGTCCGCTCTCCGCGCATGTCCGCCTACGTGCTCGATGAGGGAATTCGAGAACACGACGTCGAAGTGGGTGTCGGTCTTCGCTTCTGCGAGAACGCGTGCAGCGTCACATGCATCGCCGAGGATCGGCGTGATCCACCCATCTTCGGACTCGCCGGGCTCGAAGAGATTCAGTACGGTTACCCGGCCCGGTCTGACGGGGGCACGGCGCCAGGTCTCCACTGTTCCACCGAGGTCGAGAACGTGCGCCTTCTCGATCCCCGGGAATGCTTCGGTGAACATCTGCCAACGCCGCATCCTCGCCTTGGCGCCCAGAGATGTCGGAGAATCCACGACCATGCGTCGTATTCGGGTGCCGTTCACGCGATCCCTCCGGCGATGTGGCTCTCGAGGTTCGTGAAGGACCACACTATCACCGTCGGGTGAGTAGGAGACCGATCTCGAGACCGTTCGAGGGAGACGTACGCTCCGCGGGTATTACTCTCGAATTCATGACCCGACAAAGGGTTCGTATCGCAATCGTGGGCATCAACTATGCCCCCGAGTCGATCGGGATCGCGCCTTACACGACGCTTCTGGCTTCCGGATTGGCTGCCCGCGGACACGAGGTCCGGGTGTTGACCGGGTTTCCGCACTATCCCGAGTGGACCCGTCACGAGGGGTGCTTTCGACTTCACTCCGAAGAAATCGCGAATCGCGTTCGCGTCGGCCGTTTCGGTCACTACCTCCCGCGGCGAGCAACGGCGTTCGGGCGTGCACTGATGGAAATTACCTTCGGGTTGCAGGTTCTGCTGGCTCGATGGAACGACCCCGAGGTCGTTCTCTTCGTGAGCCCGCCGTTGCTCGCGGCTGGAATGTCGGCGATGCGAGCACGATTGTCGCGGTCGCGACCGGCGGTTGGTGTCATTGTCCACGACATCTACAGTCGAGCGATCGAGGAGACCTCGGCGATCGGAGGCAGATCCGTGCCGGCGGTCCGCGCTCTGGAGGCGGCGGTCCTTCGGCTGGCGGACGAGGTCGTGGTGATCCACGAGGGGTTCACGGAAATTCTCGAGCGTCTCGGCACCGATCACGGCCGGATCCGCACGATCCGGAACTGGAACCACGTGGCGCCACCGGATCCTGCTGCGAGCGCGGTGTTCCGCGCCTCCTCGGGATGGAGCTCCGGCGAGGTGGTGGTACTCCACTCGGGGAACATGGGGGCGAAGCAGGGCCTGGAGAACGTCTTGGCGGCCGCCCGGCTGGCGAGTCTCGAACGACTTCGTGTTCGGTTCGTTCTGCTCGGCGACGGAAATCAACGGGCCCGGCTGGAGGCCGAGGGCGCAGGTATCGACACCCTGCAGTTTCTGGATCCGGTCGGGGACGACATCTTCCCGGCGGTCCTCGGAGCTGCCGATGTGCTCCTGGTGAACGAACGGCCGGGTGTCGCGCAGATGGCGGTTCCCAGCAAGCTGACCTCCTATCTCAATTCCGGGAAGCCGGTCCTCGCTGCGACGGACAGCGACAGCTTCACTGCAGCGGAGGTTGCAGCGTCGGGTGCAGGTGTACGGGTTCCCCCCGACCGACCTGACCTACTGCTCCGCGAGGCGGTGCGTCTCGGTACCGATAGTGCGCTCGCAATTCGGTTCGCGGACGCGGGCCGACGCTACTGTGCCACGGTGCTGTCCGAGCATGAGGCGTTGGATCGCTACGAGGAGTGGATCCTCGATCTCGTGCATGCCGCCCGCGGGTTGGGGACACACTGATGGCAAAGCGGGCATTCGTGACCGGTATCACCGGGCAGGACGGGTCTTACCTCGCCGAATTCCTGTTGGACAAGGGCTACGAGGTGCACGGGGTCATTCGTCGTGCGTCGACATTCAACACCCACCGCATCGACCACCTGTATGTGGACCCCCACGTGCCCGGCGCGAGGCTCTTCCTGCACTACGGAGACCTGATGGACGGGGCGCGGCTTGCAACGCTGCTTTCGGCGATCCGTCCCGACGAGGTGTATCACCTGGCCGCGCAGTCTCATGTTCGGGTCAGCTTCGACGAACCGGAATACACCGCCGAGACAACCGCATTCGGAACTCTCAGATTGCTGGAGGCCATTCGTCGAATCGGGCTGGACTGCCGCTTCTATCAGGCTTCGAGTTCCGAGATGTTCGGTGCGTCGCCGCTCCCACAGAGCGAAACCACCCCGTTCCATCCACGTTCGCCCTACGGCTCGGCGAAAGTCTTCGCCTTCTGGTCTGCGTGCAACTACCGAGAGGCGTACGGACAGTTCGTCGTCAACGGAATCCTCTTCAACCACGAATCGCCCAGGCGAGGAGAAACCTTCGTCACGAGGAAGATCACGCGCGCGGTCGCGCGTATCCGGGCCGGTCTCGACCGCTACCTGTACCTGGGCAACATCGACGTGGTCCGTGATTGGGGATACGCGCCAGAGTACATCGAGGGAATGTGGCGCATGTTGCAGGCCGACGCTCCTGACGACTATGTTCTCGCGACAGGAACAGGATATTCGGTACGTGAGTTTCTCGCTCTCGCATTCGATCACGTCGGGCTCGATTGGGAGAGGTACGTGCGATTCGATGACCGCTATGTCCGTCCTGCCGAGATCGATGCGTTGGTCGGCGACGCGACGAAGGCCAGAACATCCCTCGGCTGGGAGCCGCAGATACGGACCCCGGAACTAGTGAATCTGATGGTCGATGCGGACATCTCGGCACTCGAATCGGGGGAGCGACACTGGATCGACAGGCCCGCGCTTCCGGGTTGGAGCACCGCACCGAGTTGACTGCGGGCCGGTTAGTGACGATACGTGTCCCGGTGTGCGAGAAACCAGTCGTACGTCGTTCTGATCCCTTCCGCAAGCGGTGTCTTCGCGGACCAGCCGAGGTCGGCGAGGCGCTGGATGTCGAGCAGTTTGCGTGGGGTCCCGTCTGGCCCTGATTCGTCCCATCGGATTTCCCCGCGATAACCGACGGTGTCGGCGATGATGCGTGCGATTTCCGAGATCGTGACGTCGGAACCCGAGCCCACATTGATCGGGCGCTCTCCGTCGTAGTGATCCAGCAGGAAGTGGAACGCGTCCGCGGCGTCGTCGACATACATGAGATCGCGCCGAGGCATTCCTGTTCCCCAACAGGTCACGAACGGTACCTCGGCGAGCATCGCTTCGTGGAAGCGACGGATCATCGCGGGTACGACGTGACCGTCGTGCAGAGAGAAGTTGTCGCCCGGGCCGTAGAGGTTGGTCGGCATGGCACTGATATAGGGCAGACCGTGTTGCTTCCGTATTGCGGTGACCTGCGCAATCCCGGCGAGCTTGGCGACCGCATATCCCTCGTTCGTCTCCTCCAGCGGCCCGGTGAACAGCGCCTCCTCAGGGATCGGCTGCGCTGCGAACTTCGGATAGATACAACTCGAGCCGAGAAAGAGAAATCGCTCCACCCCGTTCGAGACGGCACTGTCCAGCAGATTGAGTTGTATCCGCAGATTGTCTGAGAGGAAGTCCACGGGGCGGCGGGCGTTCGCTGCTATTCCGCCCACCCGCGCTGCCGCGTCGATCACGACCTCCGGCCGGGCGTCACGGAAGAATGTCGCTGTCGCGTGAGCGTCGCGGAGATCCAGTTCCGAGGAACCGAGTCCGATCAGATTCTCGAATCCGTGCTGCAGGAAGTGGCGCCACAATGCTGAACCCACAAGTCCCCGATGCCCGGCAATGTAGATCCGGGTGCTCGGCGACATCGAAGGGAAACCCGTCACGATACGACCGTATTCGATGCGGGAGATGCCGGCGGCGATTCGTCGTGCACAGCACTTTCGTTCCCGAGCGCTGCCGGATCCGGTATGCGCTACGGCACTCCTTCGATACAATTCCGAGAACGGAGACGCCCCGAGAGGTACGGATTGGGCAGAAGCATGCCGCTCACAAAATCCGAGAACCTGCGCGATCCGCCTCGGCCGCATCCTGCGCCGTGGCCTCGAATGGTCGTGGACGCAGTCCCGATCGACCTGATCGATCGCGAGATGGCAATGTCACTGATCATCGATGCAATCACCGCCCCGGATCCCCTCGTAGTCGCCTCGGCGAATCTCGACCATCTCCATCATTTCGGGGGCGACGAGTCCTGGGCTGCGCGGCCACCCGCCGTATCCGTGGGAGCGTCGCCGGAAGGACTGCGTTGGCTCACGCTTCTCGACGGGGTGCCCCTCGTTCGGAAGGCCGAGGCGCTGAGTGGCCGGGATTGGCCGAAACTGTCGGGCAGCGACTTGATCGGCCCGATTCTGGAGTATGCGGCGAAGCAGGGTACGCGAGTGGGTTTCCTGGGTGGAACCGCAGAAACGCACGAGCGTCTTCGCGCGGCGCTGAACGCACGACTTCCCGCGTTGGAGATCGTCGGTACCTGGTCACCGACCAGAACCGAATTGCTGGATCCTTCGAGTTCGGCGGCGATCGCCGGTCAAATCCGTTCCAGCGGAGTGGAAATCCTGGTGATCGGTCTCGGAAAACCGCTGCAGGAGAATTGGATCGAGCAGTTCGGGACGGCAACAGGTGCACGGCTTCTCCTCGCTTTCGGTGCTGTCGTGGACTTCCTCGCCGGCCGAGTGCGAAGGGCGCCGAAGTGGATGGCGGACAGCGGCCTCGAGTGGGCATGGAGACTGATGTTGGAACCACGCCGGTTGAGTCATCGCTACCTTCTGGAGGATCCACCTGAGTTGCTGAGGCTGATGCGCAGGGCGCGGACCGTGCAGCGCGGGCCGACGACGCTGATCCACGACTCGAGCGCAGTGCGTGGGACTTTCGTCGCACCCGGGCGTCGGGCCGTCGTCAGCGTTGTGGTGGTGACGCACAACAGCGCCGACGACATATCCCGGTTGATCGACGACCTGAGTCTTGCGGCTCACGACCAACCGATGCGGGTGATCGTCGTCGACAATCGCTCATCCGACGGCACGGCCGCGCTGGTGCGCCTGCATCCCGACGTCGTGTTGGTCGAATCCGGGGGAAACCTCGGTTATGCGGGTGGGATCAATGCGGCGCTCCCGTTCGTCGACCCATGCGACGCAGTGTTGATCCTCAATCCCGATTTGTCACTGGCGCCCGAGTCCGTGGCGCGTCTGACAACATCGCTCCGCTGCGACGACCGAACCGGTGCGGTCGTGCCCCTGATCATCGACAAGGACGGTGAGATCTATCCCTCGCTCCGCCGAGAACCGTCGATCCTGCGTGCGATCGGTGACGCATTGTTCGGCGGCAGGCTGCGCAGGAGGCCGAGATTCCTGTCCGAGATCGTCTACAGTCCAAAGGATTATATCGACGCACACGAAGTGGACTGGGCCACTGGAGCTGCGGTGCTGCTCCGGTCCTCGGTCGCGCGAGAAGTCGGCCCCTGGAATGAAGAGTTCTTCCTCTACTCAGAGGAAACGGACTATTTTCGCCGCATCCGAATGGGAGGACACCTGGTTCGGTTCGAGCCGGCCGCGGTCGTACAACACCGGCAGGGCGGATCCGGAACATCGCCCGCGCTCACGCGACTCATGACCGTGAACCGCATTCGCTATGTGGAACGTCATCACGACGGCACATACGGGATGCTGTTCAGATCGGTGGTCGCACTTTCCGAAGCGCTCCGTGCCTACGATCCGGACCATCGGCGGACGCTGTCCACCGTGCTGAGGCGCAGGAGATGGCGAGAACTACCCCATGCGACCACCGATGCCTGAACCGGTCTCCGGCCCTACCCGACGCGGTGCAGTCGTCGTTCCTGCGTACAACGAGGCCGCTGTGATCCGGCGGACGCTCGCACCGCTGGGTCCGCTCGCGGCGGAGGGATACTTCGAGCTTCTCGTGGTGTGTAACGGCTGTGTCGACGACACCGCCGCGGTTGCCCGGAGCATCCCGGGCGTGCGGGTGGTCGAGCTGCCTCAGGGATCGAAACCTGCAGCTCTGAACGTCGGTGACCAGGTCGCTTCACTTTGGCCCAGGCTCTATCTCGATGCCGATATCCGGATTTCGGCTGTAGCCGTACTGGCCGTCCTCGATCGCCTCGCCCGCGGTGACGTCCTTGCCGGGCGTCCGCCGTTCCGCTACGACTTCGAGGATGCCGAATCTCTGGTTTGCAGTTACTATCGTGCCCGACAACGGATTCCACAGAAGACCGTCCTGTGGGGTGCCGGGGTCTACGGGCTCACCGAAGCAGGGCACACGAAATTCGGGTCCTTCCCGGATCTCACCGGGGATGATCTGTTCGTCGATAACTGGTTCGGCCCGGACGAGAAGGTCATCGTCGATACCGAACCGGTGACGGTGACGACTCCGACCGACATCGCGAGTCTGCTCGCGATCCTGCGACGCAACCATCGGGGCGTATCCGAAGCCTGCACGGGCGACGGCAACGCGGGACGATCCGCCCCGGCCACGGCCCTCGCAGTGCTGCGGTCGATTCGCGGTCCGCAATCCGCTGCGGATGCGCTGGTGTACAGTGCCTTTGCGCTGGCGGCCCGATGGGGTGTGAGACAGAGTGCGGTGGGCTGGGAGCGCGACGAAAGCAGTCGGTCCCTTCATTGATCTGTTGTTACTCGAATTCGCAGCCGTCCGCTCCGTCGATGCGATAGAGGTGAACCGCATTTCCGTCGACGAAGGAATCGCGGAAGGTCTTGTCGACTATGGGGATTGTGCGGCCTTCGTCCAGGACCTCCACCTGGGTGGCGTTGCCGCACGAGAGTGTGACCGTGGAATCACCGCCTGAGTTCCGGGTGGAGCCGGCAAGGATGTACAGGCTGTCGTCATGGTATTTCGTTGCAATGTCGACAGGCCCGTCGGACCGGGCGAATCCGTCGACGAACGGCGCATTGAGCACCGGGGCGAGTTTCGTGATCTGCGCGTTGAGTGCCGCTACCTCTTCGCGGACGGCATCTCCGCATCGGTCTCGGAACACGTTGTACGACAAGCATGGACCTCCGAAGCTGTGGGAGAAGTAAATGATGCCTCGTGCACCGTTGATGATGCTGCTCCAGACCGCGGCCCTGATCTGCGGGCCGGTGATCCCGGCGTCCCCGTAGTCCGAGAAGGGCTGCCCTACTTCGACGAAGTTCCACACCGGCATGGCCGCGCGTGGCTGAATCAACGAGCGAACGTGTCGCGTCGTCACGCCGTAGTTCGCAGCCAGCTGGCATTCCGAAGGGGGTAGATCGGTCTGCCCGTTCGTTCTGAGCACACCACCCTCGTTCGCCTGGCAGATGCTCTCGTCGGTGAACCAGTAATTGTCCGCGGATACGACGTCCTGGAAATCGTTGACGAAACGTTGGGCCGCATCCCGAGTCTCCCAGAACGTGACGCCCTTGCCGTAATTCGTGAACGCAAGGACGCCCGGTGGCACCCTGTCGCTGAAAGTCGACATCACCGTGTAACCGCACTTGGCGTCCGCCGGTATGCAAATCGGCCCTTCTCCCGGCAAGCGCCCTGTCCACGGAGCCTCGCCGGCTCCCGCCCACATGTCCGCCTCGTCCGTGGTGAACTGACCGGCCATCAGGGGATCGGTTCTGCTGGGGAGAGCGAACATCCCGACGTCGCGTATTGCGCCGAGGTTGCTGTCCTCGGTCAATTCAACATAGGTGTTCAGGCCGAGCGCCCGATCGTCGGCGACCTCTTCGGGGGAGGTCACTTTGGCGAACCAGATTGCGAGCGGGAAGAACTCCGAGGTCGTCGGCAGTGAATTGTCGAACATGTCGTAGTAGCGTTCGCCGCCGTCGACCGGCCGCACCGACGGGCCCGACGGTTCGAAGACGACATCGACGAAATAGCCGGTGCCGTCGTCCGACCTGTCGGGGATCCCGCTGCCGTAGGTGAACAATCCTCGGTGCGCGGTCAACCATCCCGTCCCCACGGTGGCGCCCTCGTCGAATGCATCCGGATCGGCCGAATGGTGTCCCTGGGATGCGCGGTAGGAGATCACGTAGTTCTTGTCCGCCTGTATCGGAATCGGATTGTCGAAAGGAATCTCTCGCCAGCCGTTCTGCCCAGGCGGGATGGGGGTTGTTCCCAGGACGTCGCCATCCGCTGACCACAGGGTCGCCATGATCGGGGCGGTATTTTGGGAACCCTGAAAAATCCGTGCCGCCGTGATCATTCCGTTGCTCGACGTGGCGAACTCGGTCGCAATTTCGATCGATCGATCGTCCGGATCGGCGATCACCGGTGGGACGGATCCATCGGGCCACAGGCTTTCCGTCGCCGCGTCGGCGTTTCCGGGCTCCTCGGTCGGGACGCCCGTGCAGGCGGTGAAGATGGTTGCGACGAGCATCGGAACCGCGAACCACCGTGTGGTCGCTCGACTGTCGGACACTGTTCCGGCCTCGGGCACAGTTCTAGCCTTCCGGGAGCTCGGTGGTGTCTCGCTCGGGGGAGTGTCCGCCGTACCTGACGGCTTCCGGCACCGTGATGTTGTAGGTGGACCAGAGCAGGCCGAACACGATGAAGAACGTCAAAGTTGCCTGCTGGTAGTAGAACAGATCGAAGGTGGTGCTGGAGACGAGGATACCGACCAACACCGATCCCATCATGTACGCCTGATCGCGTTCCCGAGGCGAGTCGGCGCGGCGCAGACCCGCCGCGATGGCGAAGATCGCCCCACCGGTCAGCAGGATCATTGCAGCGAGACCGACGGCGCCGCCCTGAACAGCCATCCGTAGCCATTCGTTGTCAAGGAGCGGGTACGCGCTCGGAGGCGCACCCCCGAGACCGAGACCGAAGACGGGATGCTCGCGGAAGGTCTGCGACACTGCGGCATAGTCGGCGGTACGCGTCAGGATGCTGTCGTCCTGTACCGATCCCGTGATCGTTCTCCACAGAGCATCGAACGTCTCCGGGAAGTATGCGACGTATCCGACTATCGCAATCGTCCCGGCGACGGCAGCAATGAAGAGCTGGCGAACCCGGAACGCGAACATGTACACGAGCAGACACGCGAACAGAGTGAGTACCCCGGTGCGGGAGACGGCGGCCGGCATGGCAACCAATGCCACACAGCAGGTGGCAGCTGCAGCCCAGCGGGCGACTCGGCTCGCGGCGAACCGCGCAAAGTGAATGGTCATCGGAACGGTGACGGCAGCGAGAACGGAGAACTCGATCGCGTGCTCCGAGGTTCCGAGTACGCGGACGGTGCCCATCCTCTCGGAGAGTGCCAGGTACTCGGACTCGAGGTTCGCCACGAAGCCCGGTGGCATGAACAGAAAGCGCAGATCGAGCGATACCAAGCTCTGGAGCAACCCGACAGAGCACGCGAAAGCGAAACCGACGGTGAGACAGCCGAGGATGATGGTGCGCTGGCGAGCGGTCTCGACTCTCGCGAGCACGAACAGAGCCACCCCGACGTTCGCGATCAGGCTGATGACGGCTCGGGTCTTGTTCGCCTCGACGAGGGGATCTCCGGGGCGGAGCAGACCGACCCCGTAGACCAGGGTTAGCAGCAGGAAGAAGAGAAGTACGACGACCGCTCCGGGATTGACGGTGCGGTGAGCCGTCTTGCGCCGCAGCGTGAGGAAACCGAGGGCAGCGAGTCCGAAGAGTATCACCGCGATCACCCGTGCGGGTGAGCCGTTGCTCTTGAGCGGCCCCGGCGGAATTGCGTAGGCCGGCAGAGCGGGGATGAGCACGCACAGGAAGCAGAGCAGCCAGGGTGTGCGTTCCCGCTGCCCGGCTGGATCGGCCGCATCCGCGCGGACGTCGACCTGCCGACGGGGTGCAGCAAGCGACGTCGTCTTCATCGTGCATCGACCGCATCGTCGTCCGGGGCTTCATGCTCGCGCTGTGCGTCGACGTCGTACGGAGGCACACCATCACGCGGTGTGTCGGAGATCGGCGGTCGGGGTTGGATCCGCCGGCCCGATCTCAGCCGGGTGAGCAGAACGTCGGCAAGCACGGTGACCAGGATCGAAAGCCCGGTACCGGCAGCGAGAATCGCGATGGTCGACCGGGTGCGGGTAGGCATCGCGGCAACCGGAGTCCCAGGTGGTGTGACGACGAACGGCGTCACCATCTGGTCCTCGGGTACACGCGCCTGCTGCTGCAGGGTTCGCAGTGTCACTTCGGCTTGCGCCGCCACCAGTTCGAGAGTCTTCGTCACTTCGGCGGGATCCGATGAAGTCTGCTCGACGAAGACCATAGGCAGTTGGGGGTTCGGAGGTGGGGTTGGGAAGGCTTTCGCGGTGTAGTCGGGAGAGCCACCGGCAGCAACGACGCGGTCCACCACGGTCGGCTCTCGCAGTCCCAGCGCCGTCAAGTTTGCAACCAGGGAGGCACCGCCGACATCGAGTAGACCGTTCCGCCGGATCTCACCCCCGGCCGAGGGAGAATCCTGCCTGACACTCGGGGGAGCCAGACCGATGACCGTGTTCGCGTAGTAGACGGGCTGCACGGAACTGTAGACGCTGTAGCTGTACCACACGCTGATCGCCAGTAGCGGAAGCAGGACATACCACCGCCGGAAGCACGATCGCGCGACATCGAACAGGTCCACGTCAATGCTCCCTCGTCATCGGTTCAGCTACCACGTGATACGCGCGCAAACCTCGAACCGCACTCGACGACTCGGCCACCCTCAGGGCTCCGACCAGCATCAACCCTACCGAACAGAGCCCTGTGTGCATGTCGATTCCGTCCTAGTCTGCTCCGCTTCGGTCGACGAGCACCACGCCCACCGGACAAACGCCACAGTCACGGAGACTTTCGGTCGCTCGCGCCAAATCCCGTCGGCGGGTCTCGGCCGGTACGACAGTCAGCAGCACTCCGTCGGCGTACCCACCGACTATCGATGCCGTGCACGTCGCCAGGACCGGGCTCACCGCGACGACGACGGTTGTTCCGTCGGCACGCAGATCTTCGATCATCGATTCGGGATCGGCACCCGGGAAGCCGCTTTCGCCGGACGGAGAGGAATCGGACAATCCGAGTACAGAGGGTCTTCTCGACTGTTCTTGTAGCGGGGACAGATCTCGAATCTCGCTCTCGTCGTGGTCGAGAACGACCACACGGTCACCGGCCGAGATCATGACCCGCCCGAGGTTCGATGCGACTGCCGCCGTATCGACCTCGCCGTTCGGAGACGCCAGCACCCAGGCCGCAGACCGCTCATCCTGCCCGGCACGTCGCCGGGTGAAGGTGAAGGAGCGCAGACGCAGCCGTAGTCGGCGATACGCGTCGAGTTCGTCGTCCGTCGCCGCACCGGTGCCTTCGACGCGTGCGACCACGGGAGCACCGGACACTGCAGCGGCGCAGCGCGCGGTTCGAACGAGCGGGTCGGTTCGAGCCCGGATCCACGCCGCGACGGTACCGAGTAGTAGTCCGAAAAGCACTACTGCGGTAGCGAGGCCGGCTCGTTCGGTCCACGACTGGCTTGGCTCCGATGCGGTCGAGACGATTCTGGTGTCGACCATCTGATCGTCCTCACCTGTCGGTGTCTCCAGAACATCGACGTATCGGACGAACTCACGTGTGACCGTGTCGGCCAGGAGGCGAGCTCGTTCGGGGTCTTCGTCGGTGACCGCGACATCGATGAGAGAGGTCCTCGGTGGGACGATCGTCGCGCTGACCTCACCGGCCAGCTCCCGAGCGCTCATCGGGACAGCAAGCGCATCGACGACGAGATCGCTCACGACCTCGCTGGTCAGCAGAGCGACATAGGAATTGACTCTTCCGGAGACCACCTCGTCGTTCTGGTAGGCAGTGGCCGTCGTGGAACCTTCGATCGACACCATCAGCCTGGCGGTCGAGACGTATCGGCTCGGAGTCAGCAGCAGCCACAACAATCCGACGGCGATCACGGCGACCGTGACGACGGAGAACGTCCTCCTGTAGGGCCTCAGGTCGGCGAGGAATGCATTCAATCTCACTCTGCGGCCTCGATCCGCTTGTCGGCCTCGGAATCACGGATCGAATTCGGTCGAGCCCGTGCGTCGAACAGCACGACCGTATTCGTCGGCAGCAACTGTGAGACCTCCCGGAGCTGTTCCTCCGTGGTGGCATTGTCCCTGACAGCGAGCACCGCCACATCGGATTCGGCCGCGATCGCCGCGGCGGTCGTCACCGAAGGACAGGCCAGTACCACGAACGCGTACAGCTCGCGAAGGTCGTGGAGCGTACTGCGAAGCGCAGCCGAGCCCGCGGGACTCCCGAGATCGCCCGGTACGGTGCCCATACCCCGGAAGTCACCGGCCGGAGTCCGGACGACGGCGCTCGACGCTGCCGCATCCCCGCGCACAAGGTCGGAGATTCCCGGCATATCGCGCTCGGACAGCAGGCCGGTCGAGTCGGCATTTCGGAAGTCGAGGTCGACCAGGATCACTGAATCACCGTGTGCGGTGAAAGCCGATGCCAGGAAGACGGCCGAATCCGACGCCGTCGGGGCTGGGCCGGCGCCGACCACCGTGATCACCCCGTGTCCGGGCTGCGGTAGGGCGGCGAGCAGACGATGCAGGACCGACCGAACCTCCGGTGTGAGTTCGCCGGAGGGACCACTACGGATCGAGCCGATCAATGGCAGCCCGGAGATTCGTGCGACATCGAGCGGGTCTCGGATCGAACGGTCGAAAAGTGAGCGCAGTACCGCTGCGGTGGCGCCGAGAACCAATCCGGCCAGTGTGGCCGCGAGCAGGGTGACCGGGACGGTCGCGCCCAGAACGACGACGCGGGCGGCGGGCGCCGGCGTGTCCACCACCACCAATTCGGCTCGGGGAACCAGCGATCCGGGAACCGACTCCAGGGTGCGCACGGTTGCCGCCAGCTCCGAAAGGAGAACGGTGGCGATCCGATCGGCCTCCCCGGGGGACGGGGCTCCGAATTCGAATTCGATGAGCGCGGTACCGGGCGGATTGTTCGCTGCGACCCGCCTCGACAGCACAGCCGAGGAGATCTCGAGTCCGAGGTCCGCGATCACCCGCGCGGCCAGGTCGTCACTACGTGCCAGTGCAGCGTAGTTGCGGGCACGTGCCTGAGCGTAGGAGTCGCCTCCGTCGAGAACGCGGCTGACATCACCCGGCGTTCGAACGAAAACTGTTGCTTCGTAACGATACAGAGGGGGATGGATCAGCAGAACCAGGGTGGTCGCGGCCAGGGCGAGTAGGACACCCCACACCAGCCAGCGCCACCGGCTGCGCAGTACCCGGCCGTACTCGGCGATCGGTCCTGTCATGATCGGACCTGCCGTTCGAGAGGTTCGAGCGATTCGGTCAGTGCCGCGCCGATCGCCTGCGATCCCAGGGCGTTCGGGTGCTTGCGGTCCTCGGCCAGCAATTCCGAGGTGTCCGAACCGATCATCGATGCGATGGGATCGACGAACAGCACGCCCTGGGTGCTCGGTTCGGCGGCGAGCCGGGCGACGAATGCGTCGTCGAATCCGAGGTTGTCCGCTGGATCGGTGAGAAGGCGTGGCCTGACGAAGACCACCGCGGCCTCCGGCCATGTCCGCCGGGCGTCCTCGATGGTTGCCACCATTTCCCGGTAAACATCCTCCGAAGGTGGAAAGAGATCGTTTCGGCCACCGTCGAGAACGACGACGTCGGGATCGTGGACGGTGGCCAGCCGGGGGATACGTTCGGTGAAGGAGGTCGATCGGCCGGAGTACTCGTCGACGACGAATCTGTTGGCCGGACCACCGCTGATGTACCCGGTTCCGGGTACCGCAGAGAGGATGCACAACCAGTCCATCTCGACCGCGGTGGTGCACGCGTAGGACATCTCGGCGAGCCCGTTCCCTGCGGTGTACGAATCGCCGATGAAGAGAACGGAGGGACGGTCGTACTCTGCGACCTGTTGCCGTGAGATGTCCATGGGCGCGGACGCGGCTGTGGCGTCGGTGGTGAGTGTCGGTCCCGCGACGATCACGACGCCGACAGCGACAGCAGCGGCCGAGACGAGCGCGGCCAGGTCCCATCGAGTGAGCCGAACTGCGCTCCGGTCGCTTCCGGTCCGGTCACCACGGGCTACGGAACCCCGTGTTGCAACGACCGCGCCATCGCCTCGGCCTCCGGAAACCGGCCGTTGCACGCGTCGGGCATCGGCCCGACGCCGGACCAGGACGACGCCGAGCACGATCACCACGGTGAGCACCGCCAGTGCCACCACCGTTCGCCGGTTCCGGGTCATCGGGTGACCTCCGTGCGTACCCACGCGGCGATGTTGTCGGCGAGCTCGGATTGCCCGGCGTCGGTGGGGCCGCTGAGATCGGGCCACATCCGATCCTCGGTCAGCAATGGGGGATCGAGCGCATCGAAGTAGGGGACGCCGGCCTGCTCGGCGGTGGCGCGCAGGGCGTCGGACACCCGGATCACCGATTCCGGAGCCGGCGACTCGTACCACGAAGGGCCGACGACGAGCGTCCGCTTGCCCGTAAGAATGCTCTTGTTGATCGCGTCGATCGCCCCCACGGAGATCGCATCCGTCTCCGGTAGACCGGTGTCCGCGAGCCCGCCGACGATCAAGACGACGTCCGGGTCGTCGCGCAGCGCTCGGTCGACCTGATAGGTGAAGGCGTGCCCGCCCTGTCCGTCGGCGACGTAGCCGGAGTCGGGCAGGGCGAAGTTGGCCACCGACCATCCCGTTCGTTCGGCCATGAGTGTCGGCCACACCACCCGGTTGCGAAGCCCGGCCGACCAGTCGTCCCCGACAACCGCGACCCTGAGCGGGGAACGGTCCGCGTCGGGGCGGGTCGCGAGTCCTGACGCGGCGACCAGCACGCCGATCAGAGCGACTGCGACGACGACTGCCGTCAGTGTCCGTGGAAAGGTGACACGACGCTTCATCGCGTACCCACCAGATCGTCGTACGTGTCGAGCAGTCGGTCGGCGACTGCGGGCATGCCCTGGTGAACCTGCACGGTACGACGTCCGTTCTCGCCCATCGCGTGCGCGAGGGAGTCGTTTTCGAGCAGGGATGCAACTGCTTCGACCAGGGCCGGAACCGCGGGGTCCGTGACGACACCGCTACCGGTTCGCTCGATCAGAGGTGCCAGGCCACAGTCGCGTGTCACGACGACGGGAATGCCGACGGACATCGCTTCCAGCACCGACATCGGGTACGGCTCGCGAATCGCGGGTAGCACGTACACGCTGGCGTCGGCCATTCTGCGGGGAACATCGGCAGGGTCGAGAGGTCCTTCCCATGTGATGCGGGGATCCGGCGCGGCCGCGAGTGCGGTGCGCAATGCCCGGCCGTCACCTCCGTCGGGCCCGACGAGGGTGAACCGCGCGTCGACGCCCGAGGACAGCAGCGCTCGCGCTGTCTCCACGAACGCGGTCGGGCGCTTGCGTGCATGGATGCGCGCAACGAAGAGGACCTCGGGAGGTTTCGTGTTCGATCGGCGAGGGTTGCTCGATGGGCGCGGCGGATAGACGGGGACACCGTTTCCGAGTTCCACGAAACGGGGCCCGGGAACGGAACCGAGTCGGGTCACGGCATCCAACTGGTCCTTCTCCAGCGGCGTCAGGTGGAACACCGCTCCGGCAGCCAGCAGTACCTTCCGCGTCCACACGGCGTCGAGCGGGCCGGCGAGTGGATGGCCGGACGGGATGATCATGCCGTGGGTCTGTACCGCATAGGGGATTTCGTGACGTCGTGCGCACACTGCGACGGGAAGAACCACGAGGTCACGGCCGAGATGGATGTGAACGACATCGAAGCGGGTGCGGTTGCGGTGGAACCAACGTTGCAGACCGGGCGCGCCGACACCTGCGAACCCGGTTCCGGGTACAAGCGTTCGAGCAGTGAAGAGGCGTACCGGAACGCCGTTCAACCGATTCGGTGGCACCTGGTAGCCGCGGGTGCCGGCGGCGACTGTCACTTCGTGGCCCCGGTCTATCAATTCCGCACTCTGGTTGAGCGCGACGCGCGCCGGCCCCCCGTATGCACCGTCGGGATCGAGAAGCGTGACAACCTGCAGAATGCGCACGGATCACCCCGGGGTGACGATCGCATGAGGAGCACGCACGAGTGAATCGGGAGGAACGTCCGACGTCACGAGTGCCCTTGCACCCACGACCGAATTCGCGCCGACGGTCACTCCCCGAAGGACGGTGGAACCGGCGCACAGCCAGACCCCGTCCTCGATGACGATCGGACCGTTGTCGAATTCGAAGGTCGGTGAATGCCTGTCGTGGCTTCCGGTACACAGATATGCGTACTGCGAAACGCAGACATCCGAGCCGATGACGATCTCGTCGATGTTGTAGAGATCGGCGTCTGTTCCGATCCACGAATCGTCGCCGATCGTAAGCTTCCAGGGCCATTGGACATTCACGCGATGCTTGATGAGCACGCCGGTGCCGATCTCGGCTCCGAACAAGCGCAGAAGGGGGCACCGCAGGCGGGCCGGACACCACACCCGGGTGAAGATCAGCGCCGATACCACGACCCAGAGGGCCTGGACCGCGAAGCCGCGGCCCTTGTCGTAGGAGTGACCTCGGCGGGATCGCAACGATCGCTTCGATTGTGCAGCGGACACACACACCTCCGCAGGGCACGGCACTACACTTCGAGAGGGTACGCCGTGTTCGGCTCCGAGCGAGGGGCATTACGTGACAGATCTCGCGAGAGCATCCGTCCGCACCGTTGCGGAACGACGGACCGCCCACATACGGGTGCTGGCCCGGGTACTGCTGTTGGCCGCCGGTGCCACGTCGGGCATTCAGCTGGCGAACTTCACCGTCACCGGATTGTCGCTGGTCTGCCTCCTGCTCGCGCCCGGATTCCTGCTGATGAAGCATCGGGGAGTCGACCTGCTCCCGATCGTTCTGGCGTTGGTGGGATCGTTGTCGTTCCTCGCCTCGTGTGCCGTCAACGACGTAAGCCTGCTGTGGCCGAATGCAACTGCGTTTCCGGCAATTCTGCTCTACCTTGCCGGACTGACGGTCCTCACAGCGCGTTCGATCGACGCGATCGCCACGGTACTCGCCGGAATCGCCGTCGGCACAATGTTTTTCTTTCTCACCCAGGGAATCGAACTGACCCGGACCGGGAGCATCCCGGACCTCTGGAAATACGGTATCGCTCACGCGGTGACGATTCTGGTGCTCTTCGGGATGACGACAGCCCGCGTTCATCCCCTGCTGCAGGGGGCGACACTCATGATGCTGGGGCTGGCGAGCCTAGGGCTGAATTTCCGGTCCCACGCCCTGGTGTGCCTGCTCGCAGGCGTCACGGTCTGTACTCGGCAGATCCTCGGCTCCCGGATCGGGCGCATCTGGCAGTTCCTGGGAATCGGTGCGTTCGGACTCGTCTTCGCCCAGGTGATGCCGATCGCCGCGCGAGCGGGGCTTTTCGGGGCCGCGTTGCAGCAGAAGACACAGGAACAGGACGCCACGAACCTGCCGTTGCTGCTGGCCGGACGCACCGAACTGCCCCTGAACATCACGGCGATTCTCGAGCGTCCGTTCCTGGGATGGGGCAGTGCGTTCGACCTGACTCCGGACTTGTATACGCAGGCCGAGCACCTGGCGATCAGGATGGGCTTCGACCCCGGGTTTCCGTTCGATCTCTACTGGCGCCTACCGCCGAGCGACTACTCGGCAACACATTCGATACTGCTGGGTTCGTGGGTGGAGGGCGGTGTCCTTGCGGTTCTTCTGCCGCTGTGGCTGCTGGTCGCCTGCCTCGGCGTGGTGTGGAACAGCTCACGCTTCGCGCGGTGGGCGCCGCTCGTGGTGACAGTGGCGTTCCAAGGAATCTGGGACCTGCTCTATGCGCCCTGGACGTACAACATGATCGCGGAGTTCGCGTGCATCGCGCTCTTCTACTGCGCCGTACACTTCCGCCGGCCCGTATCCGGCGCACCGGATTCGTCGTGAAACCGACTGTGAGCGTCGTGATTCCCACCCTGTCCAGGCCTTCTCTGGATCGGGCGGTGAGATCCGTGCTCGAGCAGACGTATCCGGTCGAGGAGATCATCGTCGTGGCCGACACCGACGTGCCGGTGGCATTGCCTTCCGACGACCGCATCACGCTGCTCCGCAGTGGAGGTCGAGCAGGTCCGGCGCGATGCCGGCAGGTGGGTATCGACGCTGCCCACGGCACAGTCATCGCGCTGCTCGACGACGACGACGAGTGGTGCCAGGTCAAGCTCGAGCGTCAGCTCGCAGCCGTCGCGACCGATGTGGAGGACGGGACACCTTGGATCGCATCGTCACGGATGGTCGTGGTCGGACCGGGAGACCGGCGGCGCATCTGGCCGCGCCGCCTGGTGTCATCGGACCAATCCGTCGCGGAGTATCTGTACCGGTTCAACGGTTTCACGGTCGGTGGCGCAACCCTGCAGACCTCGACGCTGTGCTTTCCCAAAGAGCTTGTGCACGTCGTGCCGTGGGACGCGGATCCGGATGCACCGCACGAAGAGGCGAGCTGGCTGCTGCGGATCCGGCGTGCTGTTCCCGAGGTGCGTCTGGTTCACCATCCCGAAGTGCTGAGCACCTACAACGTGGGAGACCCATCCTTCTCCCGAACTTCGACGGACCGCACCGACGAATATCTGGCCTGGGGACTGCGGTATCTGGGCGGGGAATCACCGCGTGTGCGCGGTGACTATCTCAGTACGAGTCCGGTGAGTGCAGCGGTGTCGGCGCGGTCGCTTTCCGGAGTGGGACGCTCGACGTGGTCGGCGATCCGATACGGGAGGCCGGGGCCGTTCGCAGTCTCGTATGCCATCCTCGGTGCCGCACGCACGCTCGTACGCGCTGTCCTCGCGCCGGTTCGATGATGGCGACGGGCGGCAACCGTCTCACGCACGACGAACGGCGTGCACTGGTCCGCGGAACGCTCTACCGCATCGTGGGCACCCCGGTGGTAGCCATTCTGGGGCTGGCCAACACGGCTGTGATCGCGCACGAAACCGGGTCGGCGGTCTTCGGATTGGTATCACTCGTCGCCACGATCACGTTGCTGGTGCCGTTCGCCGACCTGGGTATCGGCGCGACGGTGCTGAGTGCCGGTTCGAGGCTTCAGGACAACGGCGACGATCCAGGTGCGGCCGATGTGATCCGGCGCGCCTACCGCGTCCTGTTCGCTGTCGCCGGCACCACGGTGGTTGTCGCCTTGATCGTGATGGCACTCGACGGCTGGACGGTGTTGGTGGGCATCTCCACCGGCCCGGCGGACCGCTGGGCGATCACGGTCGCAGCCTGCCTGTTCGCCTTCACGATTCCTGCCGGTCTCGGGTTACGGATCCTGATCGGCATCGGCCGGATTCCTTCGGCGACAGTGATCCAGATGAGCTGCCCAGCCGCTGCTCTGGTCATCACCCTGGCGCTGTACGCAATCGGAGCGGACGAAATCTGGTATGCGGTCTCGGCGTTGGGTGGCCTACTCGCCGGACAGACCCTGGGGACCGTACTGGCGCTACGCGCGAGCGGCCTGGGATGGTCGGCCTTTGCTCAGGTTTCTGCATCGAACACCGGAACCCGGCTGCTTGCGGGGAGTGGATGGTTGTTCGTCGTCGGAGTAGGTACGGCGGTCGGATTACAAACCGGCCGGGTGCTTCTGGCGCATCTGTCCACTCCGGCGGACTTGTCGGAGTATGCGGTGATGGCGCAGATCTACGGTGTGGTCTGGTCGGTGATCTCGACGGCCGGACTGGCCTACTGGCCGGTTTTCGTGAAACGGCAGGACGCAGCCGAGGAGACGATTCGGATGTGGTGGCGGCTCACCGCCATTTTCGCTGTGGGTGCCGCGGGCGCAACCTTCGGAATGGCATTGCTCGGTCCCTGGGCGGCGGGGGTCCTCTCGGGTGGACAGATCGACGTGTCGGTTGCGCTCGCACTGGCGTTCGGCCTGTTACTGGTTGCTCAGGCCGTACATTTTCCGGCGAGTGTACTGCTGGTGATCCCTGGGGAAGCCAGGTGGCAGGCGTTGTGGACGGTCGTGTTGGCGGCGATCGGCGTGGGTCTGGGATGCATGGTCGCGGGACCGTTCGGCGCTGTGGGCGTCGTGTGTGCCGCGGCCCTGGGCGTCTACCTCGCGCAGGTGGTTCCGGATCTCGTGTGGGTTCCTAGGCTTGTTTGTCGTCGGATGTCCGTCGGTGCCGAGCGAGCGGGGTCGCAGGTGGCGCCACGACGGTCGTACCGAGTGGTACGTCGTGAATCACGGTCGCGTTCGCACCCACAGCTGCCCCGTCGTGCAGGGTGACGGGCCCGATCACGATCGCTCCCGCTCCGACCCGTACATCGTCGCCGAGAGTCGGTCGTCCCCGCGCGTTGTGACCGATGGTGACCTGCTGGTTGATCCAGCAGTGACGTCCGATCGATTCGGCGGTCACGATCGTGCCGACACCGTGCTGGATGAACAGGCCCGGCCCGATCCGGTTCGCTTCGAGGGTGAGAGTCGGTGCCGGGCGGTACACCGCGCGCATCAACATCTGCAGCAACAGTGGGGTGGAGCGAAGACGGAAGTGGACGAGCGTTCGGAACTCGGTGAGCGCGCCGGACAGATAGGCGAACCGTGAATAGTCGTCGAGTCTCAGCAGATCGCCGTCGTCGATACAGCGCATCCACCAGGCGACGTCCTCGGCGATGGTGTCGGCTGCGTCGGAGTGGGCGCCGACCCACCACAGCGGGTATGCCCAGATTCGCGCACACCGTATGAGCAACGCCCGGTTCCGTTGCATCGTCCGACCTTCAACATCCCGGCTCGAGCTCGGCCTTGAGGAATCCCGCTGTCTGATGCACGTACTCGGAGGCCCATCGCCAGGGCGGGAGATCGGCAGGGCTGGCGATCATGATCAGTTCACCGTCGAAGCAACGCTCGAGGATGAAGCGGGCACGGGATATGTGCGGCACGAACGTCACCACGATCACCCGATCCCAGCCGTACTGCTCGGCCAGTCGGCCCAGTTCTCGTGCTTCGCCTCGTGTCGTCGGTGGATCGGGAAGGAAACAGTTCAGTTCGAAGCGGGGAAAATCCTTTCCGCAGTTCTCGGCCGCCCAGTCTTCGCCGGGCCCGTCGGGGTGGGACAGAACGACTCTCGGAGCCCACCCCTCCATTCCGAGTTCGACACCGAGAAGATGACGGCGCCAGTCGTCTCCACCGAGGACGAAGATCGCGTCGGCGGGACGCAGCGAATCGATTTGTGGCCGTACATAGACCGGCAACCCGGCAACCAGTGAGGCAATCACCAGGAAACAGATCGATGCCGCCGCGAGTCGGAGGCGAGAGCGGTTGTTTCGAAGTCGCACCCACGTGTTCTCCGTTCCGAGCCGAGGGCAGTGACTCCCGGCCAGTCTAGCGCCGGCGCGACGACGAAGCTTTCGGTTGGCTGCGAAAGAGATACGGCGAGGAAGGCTCTCACGATCGGCAACCGTCGAGTCGGGATCGACCTATCATGTGAGGGTATGGAGCCAAGCCACATGGCGTCTCCTCGGCCGGACGTGTTCTTCGGGTTCTCGTACGAGATGTTCGATGACGCGGTCGGGCGTGAATTCTGCCGGCCCCCCGACCAGACGCTGCTCGCCCTTGCTCACGACGCGCGCGTCGGCAGGTTGATGGTGGCCGATCCTTGGCGTTCGTACGTGGTGTCGACCGCGCGGCGCCGACCGGTTCGGCTCGTCGAGGACATCACGGTGGCAGGCCGTGACGCGATTCGTGTTCGGCCTCACAGGCTGCGGACCGCGGACGCGACCGATATCGGTACCGTCGAGCGCTCCTATCGACGCTACGGTGAGGTCCTCGGTCGCGCTCTGGCTCGCAGTCGCGGTGGGCGGGAGCCCGTCCCGGATTCGGCGGCCCTGGTCACCTATCACCCGTTCGCGGCGGCATTCTGCGACTCTGCGTGGATCAGCCGGATCGTGTACTTCGGACAGGACGACTGGGCGACCGGGGAGGGCGTCGCCAGATGGTGGGACGTCTACCGGGAGGCCTACCGGCGCATCGATCGTCGTTGTGCTGCGATTTTCGCGGTGTCCGAGGAACTGGCGGACCGCCTGTCGCCGCGAACGGAGGTCGTACCCAACGGTGTGATAGCCGATGTCTGGCGCCCGAGGCGCCCTGCAGCCGATCGGATCGCGGCACTGGCCCGGCCTCGCGTGGTCTACACAGGCACGATCGACGATCGCCTCGATCGTGCCTTGGTGGAATCAACGGCGAACACGGTGGGTTCCGTCGTCATGATCGGCTACCCCGGGGACCCACAGACCATCGAGTGGTTGCGCTCTCTCGATCGTGTGCACGTGTTCGACCCCGTGGGCCAGGACGAACTGGCCGCGATGGTTCAATCCTGCGACGTCGGAATTATTCCGCACCGCGACGACCCCTGTATCCGGGCGATGTCGCCGCTCAAGCTCTACGAGTATCTGTCCGCGGGGCTGCCCGTACTGTCGGTCGACCTTCCACCCGTCCACGGCGTCGACGACGAACGGGTGTGCGTATGTCGGCGCGAAGATTGGATGAGTGCTCTGACGCAGGTCCTGGCGATGGACCGGGCGACGGAGCAACACCGCCAGGCGTTCATCGACGCGGTTTCGTGGGAACAGCGGATGCGACCGGTGGTGGACGCCGCGATCGGCTAATTGTGAGTCGACTCTCGCGGGACCGGTGTGGGACGGTCCTCGACGCCCAGCACCCGTCCGATCATGTGCCGAAGCTCGGCGTACTGCGCCGGATGGGCAAGGCGCAGAACAACTCCACCTGTAGCTGCGGCCGCAAGCGAACCGAACCCGAGCACCACGAGTTCGTGGTCCGGTACAGCGACGGCGATCAACAGGTACGTCGCGCCGACCCACGTGGCTGTGTGGGCGCCTGGACCCAGTAGTCCGATCTGGTCCCGCAGACTCACAGCGAGAAGCCGCCGCCGGATCAGCCACTCGACCGGGACGAGGAGCGCGGTGGCGAGACTGTACCCTGCGGCGACCCCGAACGGGCCGAACGGCAGTCCCGCCACGATCCCCGCAGTGGACACCGCGGTGGTGAGCCAGGCGTAACGAAGGTTGAGGGAGGCGTGCCCGAGTCCGAGCATCAGGGGTGCGGTCGACGGCTGATAGATCGCCTGCATCGCTCCGGCGAGAGCGAGAACCTGGATGATGGGCACCGCCGGATTCCACTCGGGACCGAAGAGCACGAACACCAGTTGGGGCGCCGCCACGGCCGCGAAGGCCATGACGGGCAACGCCAGTGTGGCATCGGTACGGGTCGCTCGTGCCAATTCCCTCCGGAGCGCGGCGAGATCGTCTGCGAGCCGGGAGAAAACGGGAAACAGCACTGCGCCGACGGTGGTGGAGGCGAGTTGGACCGGCAGCAAGAGCAGCCGATACGCCAAGCCGTAGAAGGCAAGTGCCTGAGGTCCGTGGAAACGCCCGACGAGTAGATTGTCGATGTTCCGCGCCACCGAGTTGACAAGAATTCCCGCCGCGAAGGCTCGCAAGGAGAATGCGGCGATCTCTCTGAGGCGACGAAAGTGAAGGTTCGGCCACCGCCCGGCTCCAACCAGGAGAAATGCCACGAACAACACGATATCGGTGACGAGGATCTGCACCACGAGCGCCCAATAGCTTCCCCCAGCGAACGCAACGAACAACCCGGCCGCTCCGCCGGCCATCGCTGCTGTGATG
Source organism: Rhodococcus sp. O3 (assembly GCF_048897285.1). NCBI lineage: Bacteria > Bacillati > Actinomycetota > Actinomycetes > Mycobacteriales > Nocardiaceae > Rhodococcus > Rhodococcus sp. O3. The sequence goes on along the minus strand of NZ_JBMBTE010000005.1, from coordinate 68,259 downwards.
TCGGCGATCCCTATCCTGCGAAACTCCATGTCGCGTTGGAGCATCGCCCGCGGGGTGATGGAGGCCGCGCGGATGATCAGGCACGGCGCCAGCGCCGCGAGAACTACGGCGAGCTCCGGTGTTCGCATGAAGGAAGCCCACAAGGGAGCAACGGCGATGGTGAGGAGGGTGAAGGCTGCTCCGACCCCCAGGTTGACCGTGACCACAGCGCCCGGCATGTCGGGTTCCACGTGCTCACGCTGGATCAGTGCGCTGGAGAAACCCTGATCCAAAAGCAATCCGATCACTCCGATGTACACGAGCGCCTGCGCGACGATGCCGAAGGCCTCGGGACCGATCAGCCTGGCGAGCAGAATCGCGAACACCATCCGCGAGACTTCCCGCCCCACCATCGAAATGCCGCTCCAGCGGATTCCCCAGGACAGACCACCGTCGGCCATGGTCAACTCCCGAGCGACCGGGACCACGACCGCTGGCTCGACAGGTCAGATCGAGGCGGCGAGTTCGTTCGACCGATCGAGTTGTTCGATGATCCGGGCAGCGGCACCGTCGCTCCTTCCCAGATTCCAGTAGGTGATTCCGAATCGATCGCGCCACTCGCGTAACTGGTCCGCACATCGGATCGCGGTACCGGTCAATACGGCCGGCGAGCCCGCCAACATCTCGGCATGGGCTGCGACGCGGGCTGCCCAGGACGAACGCTGTGCCGACGGGAAATCGGTGACATCGACGTGGTAGCAACTGAACTGGAACGCAGGAGGGGGACGTCCCGCTGCTGCGGCGGAAGTTCGGACCCGGCCGACCTTCTCTGCGATCCGGACCGCGGTCAGATCTGCGACCGCAGCATCGTCGATCGCATTGTCGTCCATTCGCGCATGCAGCCCGACGATGTCGGCGGTCCGGCCCGCCAGATCGAGCATCCGAGGCCCTCCCGCGCCGACAAGTATGGGAGGGTTCGGCCGCTGGACGCATCGTGGAAGCGCCTCCATGCCGTTGATGCGATAGTGATCGCCGACGAAATCCACGGTGTCCGTGGTGAAGTACCGACGAATCACTTCCAATGCCTCGGACAGCCGCGCGACCCTGGTTCCGCCGTTGTGGAACGGGATCCCCAGGGTCGTACAGTCGCCTTCCTCCCAGCCGGCTCCGATGCCGAGCGTGACGCGCCCGCCGGAGAGAACATCCATCGTCGCGATGTTCTTCGCGAGGAGTGCAGGGTGATGAAGGTCGTTCGGCAACGCGAGCGACAGGACACGTAGCCGCGACGTCGATGCAGCCGCATACGCCATCGCTACGAGAGGGGACAGTTGCCATCCCCGGGTGACGTGCTCGGAGACCGAAACGGAATCGAACCCCATGGATTCGAGCCGGCGAACCTCGGACACCCAGGTATCGCCGTCGCCCCGCAGGCGCGGCATCGGCGCGATCATTCTGAGCGAGTCGGACATATTCCTCCTGCACTCAGGTGAGGGTCTCGCGCGCCCGGGCGAACCGATCTTCGTACGCCCTCGCGATGTCGTTGTCGACACGTTCGAAATCCCTGATCCGGAGGAAATCTCGCAAGGATGTCCCCGTGCACGCCGAATCGATGTTCGGAGCCTCGCGCCGGCGAACGACGTCGTCGAGATGGACGGTGCGGAAATCGATACTGAACCGGGTCCGGCCGGATGTGTTCAGCACGGTCGAATGCAGTTGATTCGCCGAGAACAGCATGACCCCGCCGGCTTCCGGAACCACACGGACCTGGGGGTCGAGTTCGATCGGTTCCTCCGGCTTGGGCTGGTCTCGCGTATCCGTCCTGATGTGTTGTGCAGCCGTGTGTCGCGACACCCGGTTCCACTCGTAGTAGTCGTATCGTGCGGATCCGTTGCGCACGGGTCTGCTCCAATACTGCGGGTGGAATGCCATGACGTTCTCCGGGACGACCGGGTAGATGGGGATCCACCAGTTGAGCTGGCTGAACGGAGCCGAGTACCAGGTATCGCGATGAGGGTGGAAGGCGTAGGAGATCCCCGAATCGAGATAACCGTTCGAGGTCGAGGTGCGCAGCCGGGGAACATCGAAGTACGTCTTGTCGCTGTCGCAGTGGAATTCGGTGAGCAGATCCCGGATGAGCCGCTTCGACTCCGAATGGTGGATGAATCGAGGTTTCAACTCGGCGAGCAATCGAGCGAAGTTCTCGACCGTCATCCGGTGTTGCGCGGTCTGTGGATCGAGTTCGCCGAAGGCTTGTTCGATCAGTGTGCGAGCGTGTGTAATCAGCGCCAGGGACGCCCGGCTTGCCGGATAGACCAGAACTTCGCCGCGGTACAGGCGCTCCCGCCGTTCGTCGTCGGTGATTGCGGGGTTGGAGTGGACTGTGGTCATGACGCATCCAGCCTTTCGCACCGGGACGGCAACCACGCTCCCGCGGTGTCGACCCTCCATTTTCCTGCCAGGGTGGGATACCGACGCTCGACCTCGGGCAGGAGATCCACGAGGGTCAGCACCACCCGATCCGGTTCGGCGGCGACCAGTTCCTCCGGCGAGATGATCGGGACGTCGGTACCCGGCATCCGGCGGCCCTGCTTTCCCGGTGACGCGTCGGCCACCGCGGTCACGAGTCTCCGGTCGATTCCCGCGAGATGAAACAATGCCACCGCGCGGGAGGCCGCACCGTACGCATATACCCGGTTACCGAAGCCGGTTTCGTTCTCGAGCCACGCGCGCAGCGAGCGAGCATGGTCGTCGGCCGCGTGCTGCAAGCCGCGAACGGCACACGGATCTGTCGCCCCGACTTCGTCGACGATGACCTGCTGCACCGAGTCGCCGGGCGTCCCGCGTCCGTGCGCGGCCGCGAGCAGGACCGTGCCGCCGTACAGGTCGAAGGTCCACGCGTCCACGGCTCGCATGCCGGCATCATCGAGCAGCCGGACCAGTGCGGATGCCGAGTAGTAGGCGAAGTGGCCGTGACGCAGTGCATTCCATTGCGCGAGCCTGACAATCGTGGCCAGTGAGTGGAACTGCAGCAGCAGCAGTCCGTCCGGTGCGGTCGCCGCGGCTCGTTCGGCGAAGGCCGCACGTTGATTCGGATCGTGCATGATGCCGAAGCTGTCGATCACGATGTCGGCGGGGTCGTCATGCACGGTGAAGCCGTGTTCGGCGAGGAGCGGCAACCACGTCCCTCCGTGTGGACTTCCGTATTCGCGGACCGTCCTGCCCCGGAGCCGACCGGATTCGTGGACCCGCCGAACCGCTTCTGCTGCCTGGTCCTTCAGTGCTTGCGGTTCGATCCCACAGGGTTCGGCGGTGGTGGTGTCGTCGTCGGCGAGTTGTGCGAGGCCGCACACGGTACACATGTCCATCGCGAGGAAGTGGGAGGCCTCGTCGTCGCGGACGGAGTCGGTGATCCGGGGGAAGTCGTCCGCCGCGGGGACCCGCCCGAGATCCAGTACTCGCTGCAGATCCGGCATTCCGCATCCCCGGCATGCGTTCATGGGACGATCTCCTCATGCGCATCGAGAAGACGGATCTGTCCGATGTCCTGGTTCTTGTACCGCAGCCGGCCCGGGACGACCGCGGATTCTTCACCCGCACGTTCGACGCGGCGATCTTCGACGAATACCTCGGCAGACCGGGCACGGCTGCATCGTTCGTCCAGGATTCCCAATCTCGTTCCGGCCGTGGTGTTGTCCGGGGTATGCACGGACGCGCGGGTCGCGGGGAAGCGAAGCTGGTGCGGTGTGCCCACGGCGCGATTCACGATGTGCTGGTCGATATCCGGCCCAATTCGCCGACTTTCGGGACGAAGCAGACATTTGTGCTCGACGACGACGAGTTCCGCCACCTCTACGTTCCCCCGGGATTCCTGCACGGTTTCCAGGCGCTGACGCCGACGGCGGACGTCTGCTACCGGATCGACCGGCCGCACGATCCCGCGGAAGACCTCGCCGTCGCCTACGACGATGCCGATCTGGCGATCGAATGGCCGCTGTCCGTGACGGTCGTGTCCCCGCGCGATGCGAACGCCGGGAGCTGGCAGGAATTGCTCACGCTGCTGGGGTGACACGGCGCATCGAGTCATCGAGAGCTCCCGTTCTCCTGAGCATTTCGAGTCGAGCCAGCCGGGTGAAACGTTCGTCGAAGTCCACCGCGGTGAGTCCGGCCAGCGTGTATTGCTCGTACAGTTCCGCGGCTCCGTCGGCGACACTCCATTTCGCCTCGAAACCGAGATCGGCGCGGGCAGCACCGAAGTCCACCCGGTACGAACGCGGATCGGACCCGTACTTGCCGGTGATCATCAGTGTCGAATCGGGAACGGTATCGACCACGGCCTGTGCGATCTCCGCGACGGTCTGATTGTTCATCTCGGAACCGACGTTGAACGCGCGGCAATGGACCGTCTCGGCGGACACCTCCAGGCACCGAGCGAAGGCCTGCGCTATATCCCGGGTGTGGACGAGCGGCCGCCAGGGCGTGCCGTCGGAGAGGACCTTGACCTTGCCGGTGAGCACCGCGTGCCCTACCAGGTTGTTGAGCACGATGTCCGCGCGCAGTCGCGGAGAGAATCCGAAGGCGGTCGCGTTTCGCAGGAACACCGGGGAGAATCCGGAATCCGCCATCGCCGCGACATCGTCCTCGACGCGCACCTTGCTCTCGGCGTAGGGCGTGAGGGGGCGCAGGGGCGCATTCTCGTCGACCGGATCCGGCCCGGCCGCGCCGTACACCGAACACGTCGACGCGTAGAGGAAGCGGCGTACACCTGCGGTTTTCGCGCACCGTGCGAGCCGGACAGAGGCCTCGTGGTTGATCTCGTAGGTGATCTGCGGCTCGAGGTACCCGAGCGGATCGTTCGACAGCGCCGCGAGGTGGATCACCGCCTCGAAACCCGTCAGGTGAGAGGCCGTGACGTCACGGAGATCGAGTCGCAGTGTCGGAGGGTCGTCCGGTTCGGTGCCGAGGACGCAATCGGCGAAGAGACCGGAGTCCAGACCGGTGACATCGTGACCGTGCGCCCGGAGCGCCGGCACCATGACCGTTCCCAGATAGCCCTGATGGCCGGTGACGAGAACACGCATGGTTCATGCCTTTCCGAAATCGACGGTGGCCTTTTCCACGACGAATGCCTCGGCATGCGGTCGCCGGCACTGCACGCCGCGGAGCCGCGACAATCCGAGGAACGCGTCTTCGTCGAACCAATCGTGGTCGGTCTGGGAGGGGTAGTGCTTGAGCAGGATCCGCGCCTTCTCCTCGGCGATCTTGCGCGTCAGCGGATGGTAGATCGTCGTTCGGGGAGTGTCGGATTCCCATTTGAGGATTTCGTATCCGAGGATCAGGTGATCGCGGAACGTCGTCGGTACCAGTTCTGCGAGCAGCCGGTGGTCCTGGTGCGCGTCGCCGCGTTGCGGTGCGAAGACCACGTCCGGTTCGCACGTGCGACGGAACGCTTCGAGAGCGGTCTTGACGGCCTCCCAGTATCCCGGGGCGCGACCGTCCGGGACGTCGAGGATGGTGAACTCGATCTCGGCGCCGGGGCACAACGCCGCGAGCGCGTGCCGCTCCTCGATCTCGCGCCGGGAATCCTCTCCGGCAATGACGAAGACATGGACGCGCGTGGGAGCGGTCGCCCGTGCCGTCAGGGTCAGCAGTGTGCCGCCGATCCCGATCGCGATGTCGTCACAGTGTGCCCCGATCGCGGCGACTTCGCGTACGCCCGAGGCCAGTAGCTCGATCACGACTGCACCACCGAGGATTCCGATTCCCACACCGTCCACGGATGGATGCCGCGCGCATAGTTGTCGTCGAGTTCGGCACGTTCCTTGAACGTGTCCGCCGGTTTCCAGAATCCGTCGTGGCGGTATCCGAACAGTCGCCCTTGGCCGGCGAGGGTTCCGCAGACGTCGGTCACCAGGTCGCCGCCGGGCGGTAGGAGGTCGAAGATCTCCTGGCTCAGCACGAAGTACCCACCGTTTTCGAAGATCGGCAGGTTGCCGACGGGAATGATCTCCTTGATCTCTCCGTTCCCGGCCACGTTGACGCAGTGGAACGACGACTGCGGAGGGACGACGAGCATCGAGGCCGCAGCCCCGGATTCGTGGTAGCGCTCGATCATGCGGTCGAGCGGGGCGTCGGTCAGAACGTCGGCGTAGTTGGCGAGGAAGTACCGGTCGCCGCCGAGATGATCGCGGACGCGGCGCAGCCGCTCGCCGATCGGGGATTCGAGTCCGGTGTCGACGAAGGTGATCGACCAATCGCTGATGTCGGTGTGGAGCATCTCGATCCGGTTGTCGTGCATGACGAAGTCGTTCGACTGTTCCTCGTGGTAGTCGAGGAAGAACTCCTTGATCTTGGTCGCGCCGTAACCGAGACAGAGGATGAATTCGGTATGACCGTAGTGGGCGTAGTACTTCATGATGTGCCACAGCAAGGGCCGGGGCCCCACCATCTGCATAGGCTTGGGGATCTCGTCGTGGCGATCGTTGCGCATGCGCATGCCGTATCCGCCACAGAAGAGTACGACCTTCATAACCTGACGCTCCTTACGAAGTCGCTGGGACCGATAGCGGTGTGCAGGGTCGGTAGCGGGAAGACGAGACGGCCACCCCACTCGTCGATGGTTCGGAGTTGTTCCGTCAGTTCCGGCTCGAGGTTCCACGGCAGGGCGACGACGACATCGGGCCGGTCCTTCTCGAGGTCTTCCGGTGGGTGGATCGGGAGCCGGACGCCGGGGGTGTAGCGGCCGTGCTTGTACGGGTTGCGGTCGACGGTGTACCGAATCAGGTCGGGGCGGATGCCGCAGTAGTTGAGGAGGGTGTTGCCTTTACCCGGGGCGCCGTAGCCGACGACCGTCAGATCGCGGTCGCGACAGTCCAGCAAGAACCGAAGGAGTTCCCTCCGGATCGCCTGTGCGCGGGGCTCGAGATCCGTGTACCCCTGTGTCGCATGCAACCCGGCTTCCCGTTCCTGTTCGAGAACGGCTTCGACCCGGGGTCCGGGTGGCCCTGCGGACTCCTCGGGTCGTGCCCACAGCCGTATGGAACCCCCGTGGGTGTCCAGTTGTTCGACGTCGACGATGTCCAGGCCGGCGGTTGCAAGCGCCCGCATCGCCGACAGGACCGTGTAGTACTGGAAGTGCTCGTGATAGATGGTGTCGAATTGGGCCGAGCGGACCAGGTTCAGCGCGTGGTGCACCTCGATGCTGAGCCATCCGTCGTCGGCGAGGAGGATGCGGAGTGCCCGCGTGAACTCGAGCAGGTCGGGGACGTGTGCATAGACGTTGTTCGCGACGACCAGATCGGCCGGGCCGTACTCCCGGCGGATGTCCTCGGCGGTGCCTTCGTCGAGGAACGCGGTGAGCGTGGGCACCCCGATCCCGCGGGCGGCGGCCCCGACGTTGACCGACGGTTCGATGCCGAGGCACGGGATGCCGGCGGAGACGGCGTGGCGGAGCAGGTACCCGTCGTTGCTGGCGACTTCGACGATCGACGAGTGCGGGCCCAGTTCGAGGTCGCGGACGGCCCTCTCGACGAAACGGCGTGCGTGCTCCACCCAGGAGTCGGAGTACGACGCGAAATAGGCATAGTCCGTGAACGTGTCCTCGGGTGTGATGAGCGCGGGAATCTGCAGGAGGAGGCACTCTTCGCAGAGGCGGAGGTGGAGAGGGTAGGTGGTTTCGGGGAGATCGAGTTCCTCCTCGAGGAGGAATCGCTCGCAGGGCGGGGTGGCGCCGAGGTCCAGCACGCTCAGCAGGTGTTCGGAATCGCAGAGACGGCATCTCATCGCTTAACCCCTCGGGCGCTGAGGATCCACACCGACACACGAATGGCGACGCAGAGTCCGACAAGCCCAGCTAACCATACTTGAAGGCGGTAGAAAAGACGAAAAGAGACTTCGAGATTGTTTTTGGAGGTTGTGGAGAAAACCCCCGGAAAGCGGCCCTAGACTCGGTGTAACTCACATCGTTCGCATTCGTCGGGGGACCACGCGGGATGTGGGCTGTTCGGAACCAGAGGGTTGGGAGGTTGCCCGATGTCGTTCCAGATCGTCCAGCGAAAACGAACCCTGGTGGCGGGGTTGCCGGTGCGCAGCCCCCGTCGGCCGCTGGGGAAGCTGCGTGATCGCGACCTCGAACGAGCGTGGTCGGCCGTCCTCAAGCAGGAGCTCGGCGGACCGCTGGCGTCCGCGTACACCGATCCTGCAGAGGAAGTCGGCTCGTATTACACGCAAACTGTGGGATATCAATGTGATTCGCTCGACCGGGTGACACCGGGGCACATCGTGTCCTGGGTGCCCGCGGGCATGTATGCGAAGTTCTCGTCGACCGGTACGTTCCCGGCTGTGGTCGCCGATCTGTGGGAGCAGATCCACGACGCGGAGAGTTCGGGTGCGATCGTCCGTTCCTTCGCGGGCGATTTCGAGTTCTATCCGCACGCGTACGCGATCGATCTATATGTGTCGATAAGTCTTCCGGACCGCGTCGGCGCATCGAAAGATGTTGGTGTGCAGTGAGTTTCGAGGTAGTGAAACTTCATTCGTTCGGAGTGGGAGGACTGGTTCTGCCGGGATTGGCACCCGGTGCAGCGGCCCAGCGCTCGGAGCTGATGTTGTTCACCGAGGATCGGATCCGGGCACGCGGCATCGACGAGGTCGTCGTGGCGTACGTGTGCAATCCCGAGGTGGGCTGGTCCGCGGTGGTCGGGTACCGCTGCAATGGAGTGGACGACCTCCCGGTCGGGGACTCGATGGTGACGGTACCGACCGCATATTTTGCTCATTTCACGAACGATGCCGACGACGACGATCCTGCCGAGGACGTCTGGGATCAGGTCGAACTCGCGGAGAAGGAAGGACGAATCGAACGCGCCTACGGCGGTGAGGTGGCGACCATCCGATCGAACGGTGAAACGGACCTGTTCATCCGATTGGTCTGATCAATCTGATCAGAAAGAGAGGGAATGGGCCGTAAACGTCTCATCCCTCCAATCCGTACGCGATGATTGTTACGAGTCGGTCGTCGCAGCGGACGTGTGCACACCGGCCGGGGGAGTGACACGTTCGGAGGGTGAACAATGAACCGAGCCGTGCGGCTTGCGTCGGAACCGGTGGCGGAAACGACGCAGTCGCAGGTCTCTGTTCACAGGGACCATGCGTCCGGATATCACTTCGTTGCCGCCCCGCCGCGCGCTGTACCGGATCTGTGGCGCGAGTACATCTCGGGTGCGTTGCGCGCCTACCGGCGCTTCGGGGTGGAATCCGCCCTGGACTACGAGCGGGTGCGCAGCGGCGAGACGACGGCCTTGTTCCATGCGGCACTCGATTCGCGGGGTGTCGTGGTGGGCGGATTGCGTGCTCAGGGGCCGTACACCCGGGCCGAGGAGTCCCATGCGCTTCGCGAGTGGAAGACGCCGGAGGACGTCGATCGGATCCGGAGGATGATCGAGGCCCGGATCCCGGCCGGAGTGGTCGAGGCGAAGGCGGCCTGGGTCGCCGAGGAACTGCCGCATCGGCGCGAACTGACACTCGCGCTGGCGCAGATGGGTGCGATGTTCATGGACCTGCTCGACGTCCGGTTCATGATGGCCACGGCGGCGGACAACGTGCTCGAACTGTGGAAGACCTGCGGGGGCGTGGTGGACCACCGTGTCCGTGCGACTCCCTACCCGGATGCGCGGTACCGGACACGTCTGATGTGGTGGGACCGGCATCGCAACCGTGCACAGGCCCCCGTCGTTGTCGCTGAGATGCGGGTGCCGCCGAGCGGCGGGGACTCGAGGTGACTGCGCTCGGGCGTTCGGCGTGGGAAGCGTCCGTGCTCGTGGAAGGCCGCGCAACGGACATGCAAACTCTGGATGCTCTGCGCGCGGATCCCGCCATTGCGGTCGTCGATCACCTGGAAGATCAGCTGAAGGAACTTCGGGCTGTGCTGCCCTCCCCGGACCCCGAACTGTTCGACGAGACTCCGCGGTGGGTGCACTATCCGTGGCGGGGGTCCGTGGTGCGGATACTGGGTCCCCGATCGTTCCGGCGACTGCGATTAGATCGGAACCGGAACAAGCTCACTCTGCAGGAGCAGGACCGGTTGCGTGAGCAAACGGTGGGTGTGGTCGGGCTCAGTGCCGGTTCCGCGGTCGCGCAGGCGCTGGTGCTCGACGGTCTGTGCGGGACGCTGCGGCTCGCCGATTTCGATGCGATCGAACTGTCGAACCTCAACCGCGTGCCCGGTTCGCTGGTGGACCTCGGTGTCAACAAGGCCGTCGTCGTGGCCCGGCGCCTCGCGGAGCTGGACCCCTATCTCGATCTCTGCGTGTGGCCGGACGGAGTCCGGGCGGATACAGCGGCGGCGTTCGTCGACGGGCTCGACGTGCTCGTCGACGAGTGCGATTCGTTCGACACCAAGATCGGACTGCGGATCGAGGCCGCGAAGCGTGGAGTGCCCGTCGTCATGGCGACGAGCGACCGGGGGCTGATCGACGTCGAGCGTTTCGATCAGGATGCCGCTACGCCCTTCCACGGACTGTTCGGGGACGTCCGTCCGGAACGGCTGGCAACCCTGTCCGGCCGCGAGAAGATCCTGTTCGCTCTCCGGCTGCTCGGTGCCGATCGGCTCTCCTCACGGATGGGTGCCTCGCTCCTCGAGATCGATCGGTCACTGACGACCTGGCCTCAACTGGGCAGTGAGGTGATGCTGGGGGGAGCGGCGGTCGCCGCGGCGGTGCGACGGATCGGTTTGGGTATGTCCCTGAAGTCCGGGCGGTCCGGCGTGGACATCGACGATCTCCTCGACGGGCTCGTTCCTCCGGCCGGCCCGGTGACGGCATCCGATCGGCCCGCCGACCTCGGCGGCCCTCCCGACGACCCGGTCGGTCGGGTGTTGTACGCGGCTTCTCGAGCCCCCTCCGGGGGGAACAGCCAGCCGTGGTCGATCACCGCGGACGACCATTGCCTCACTGTCGCGCTCGCGGCCGATTTCGTTCCCACCGCCATCGACATCCGACGCCGGGGCACGTATGTGGCGCTCGGTGCTGCACTGCAGAACGCCCGCATCGCCGCAGCGGCCCACGGCATTCTCGGACCGGTGCGGTGGGCCGGCGGTGACCCCGGCCGGGTCGGGGAGCCGTTCGCGACGCTGGAATTCGCCGACGGCGCCGACCCCTCGCTGGCCGCCCGGTACGACGCGATGCTCGCCCGTTGCACCAATCGGCGACCGTGTGACGGGACGCCGCTCTCGGAGACCGAAATCGAGGCGTTGCACGCGGCGGCCCGGCAGGAAGGCGGTGACATCCGCGTCGTCGAGGGCGCCGAGGATCTGGCCGCCGTCGCCGAAATCCTCGCCGAATCGGACCGGATCCGGTATCTGACCGAGTCGTTGCGACGCGAGATGGTGGCCGAGCTGCGCTGGCCGGCCTCCGGTGGTCTCGAGAGCGGGATCGATGTCGATGCGCTCGGTCTGGACGACGTCGAGCGCACCATGCTCGAAGTGGCACTGCGAAACGACGTGCTCGATCGGCTGGAGGAGTGGGACCTCGGCCAGGGCCTCGGGCGCATCACCGGTGAGCGCATACTCCACAGTGCTGCGGTGATCGCCGTGACTGCGCCGGGACCGGATCCGGTCGACTACATGCGTGCCGGGATGGTCACCGAAAGCGTGTGGATCTGCGCGCAGGGACTCGGGCTGTCGGTCCAGCCCACGTCGCCGGTCTTCCTCTATGCGGAGGACGATGACGATCTGGTCCGCCTCCGCGCGCCTCGGGTACACGCGATCTACCGGCTGCGTTCGGCGCTCGGCGACGTGCTGGGATCGAAACCGGGGGAGCGCTACGCGATTCTGCTCCGGGTCGGTCACGGAACGCCGGAACCGGTCCGTAGCACTCGACGCTCGGATAGGGTACGAAGATCGTCCTGAATTCTGCGTCGAACGCGGTCGGGGTCGTACGCGGTCGGGCGGGGTCGGGCGCACGAACCCGGTGACGCAGGAATTCGATGACACAGATTTCGGTGGTGGCCGATGGCTGTCGGAAGTGTCGAGAACATCGTTACACGTGTGGCCTCGTTCCTGATGCCGGTGGATGCGGTCACGCACAGGTCCGCGATCGAGCAGGTCTTGCGCACACTCGTCGAGTATTTCGGCGTGGACACCTCGTTCCTCCGGTACAACGACCACGACATCCACGCGACCGTCCTGGTCGCGGAGTGGCCCCCGCGACCGTTCGTCCCGGATCCGGACCCGTTGGGGGTCGTGTATTTCCGCGACGCCGACCCGATCTTCGCGATGACCGAGGACATGAAGGAACCCGCGGTCAGCAGTCCGTCGAAATCCGGCTCGGGTTACGCCGATCGCGTCTTCGCCGGATCCGGGGTGCCCGCGGTCTCCGTCGCCGCGGTCCCGTTGATCTCGGGCACGGTCACGACCGGCACGCTCGGATTCATCAAGGCGGGCGAGCGGGACTGGAGCGAAGAGGAGATCAACACACTCACGATGATCGCGGCGCTGCTCGCGCAGGTTCAGGCGCGGGTGCGGGCCGAACAGGAACTGCGCGACGCGGCGTATCACGACGAACTGACCGGACTGGCCAGTCGTCGGGCACTGCTCGAACATCTCGAGCGGCGACTGCGGCCGGGACAACCGGGACCGGTGGCGGTGCTGTTCCTGGACCTCGATCGGCTCAAACCACTCAACGACTTCCTGGGGCACGCGGCCGTCGATGTGTTCCTCTATCGCACTGCGCAGCGGCTGACCCGGGTGTGCGATCCGGGTGATCTGGTGGCGCGGCTGGGCGGAGACGAGTTCGTCGTCGTTCTCGACGGCCCGGTGTCCCTCGAAGATGCTCAGCAGCGCGCCGACGCACTGCGCTGGGCGGTCGGGATGTCGGTTCAGCTCGGCAGCCAGGTGGTCGGGCGCGGGGGCAGCCTCGGTGTGGCGGTCGGAGAACCGGGCCGCATCACGCCGGTGGCGCTGTTGGGGCGCGTCGACGAGGCGATGCTGATGGCCAAGAGCAAAGGTGGCAACAGTGTCGTCGCATACACCGAGGACATGCGGGGGGCGAGTGAACGCCGCAACCTGATCGAGCTCAGTCTGCGGACGTCCATCGACAGCGAACATCTCACCCTGGAGTACCAGCCGGAAGTCGATCTGGTCGACGGCACGATCGTCGGGGTCGAGGCCTTGGTCCGCTGGAATCATCCGGTGCTCGGGAGACTGCAGCCGACGGAGTTCATCGAGGTGGCGGAGTCGACCAACCTGGCCGGTGAGCTGGGCGCCTGGGTTCTGCACGAGGCGTGCGCACAGCTGGCCCAGTGGAAGAAGGAGATACCCGGACTGAATCTCCGGATGAACGTCAACGTCTCGCCGGTGCAGCTGGTGAGCCTCGATTTCGTCGAGACGGTGGAGAGCACCCTCGAGGAATTCGGTCTCGACAGCTCGTCGTTGGGCATCGAGATCACCGAGTACGTCGTGGTCAGCGACCTGGAACGCTCGCGCATGACGCTGCGTCGGCTCGACCGGCTGGGTGTCCGTTGCGCGATCGACGACTTCGGTACCGGGTACAGCTCGCTTGCTCATCTGAAATCGCTTCCGGTGCAGACACTCAAGATCGACAAGGTGTTCGTGCTGAACCTGCAGCGCAGCAAGAGCGACCGGGTCATCGTCGAATCGATCATGGGCCTGGCGTCGGCGTTCGGTCTGGACGTGGTCGCCGAGGGTCTCGAGTCCGAGGTGGCCGCCGCGGAACTGCTCGCGCTCGGGTGCACTCGCGCGCAGGGTTTTCTGCTGAGCCGGCCCAGGCCTGCCGACGTGATCGGCGAGATGCTCCGACGGGGCCGGATCGATCTGCCGTGGCGGCGTGAGGGGAAGCACGAGTCGATCGGGGCCGAGCGCATCGAGAACCCGCGGTAGCCGCGAGACTTCTGGGCGTGGGGGCGGCTACTCGTACTGGAGTGGCTCGGCGCATCGGTGGGGCGTGGCTCGATTCGAGCGCACGAAGTGGCGTAGGTGAGAACCAGCAGTTCGTTATTGCGCCAAAAACAATCCTCAGGTAGGTTTTGAGGGAACTGGAACCATTCATCCCCGGAATGGGGGTCCTTTTCCATGTACAAGAATGACAGGGGCGCGGGGGCCGGGGTGGGGGAATTTGCATCCCGGATTGCTTTCTCGTTCGAGCCGGTCGGGTCCGCGGTTCGCGGTGTGCTTCCGGGATGCGCTGCCCCGGAACCCGTTTCGCGTCCGCGATGGGAACGCCGATATGCGGTCCTCGCGTGCTGCATCGATCTTCTGTGCGTCCTCGTGGCCGACGCCGTGGTGACGTTCGGCTATCACCACCTGGCGTTCCCGGCCGGCCGTTCGCTCGCTCTCGTCGCGGTCCTGCCGATCGTGGCCATGGTCGCTCTCGCGTCTCAGAGATCTTGGGATGCAAGGGTTCTCGGCTCGGGTGCCGAGGAGTTCCGGCGGGTCGGCCGCGCCTACGCGCTCGCGATCGCGGTACTGGCGGTGGCCGGCTACGCATGGGGTACCGCTGCCGGTCAATCGTGGATCTTCGGCGCCCTGCCGCTGGCCGCGGTCGCGACGGTGTGCGCTCGTCTGGGGCTCCGCCGGTACATCCGGAGCCGGCGCCGGAAGGGGGCGTACGTCTGGTCGGTCCTCGTCGCCGGGGACACAGTGGAAGTCCACGAACTGCTGGCGCGATCGTCCGAGTTCCTGGCTTCGGGATGGGAGATCGACGGCATCTGCCTTCCTGCCGATTCGTTCCGGGGGAAGGCCCCGCTCGCGATCGACGACGTACCCGTCCTGGGTACCGAGGACGACATCGTCGGCATCGTCGCACTCCACGGATTCCAGGCGGTCGCGCTGCTGCCGTCCAGTGATTGGACGCACTCGAAGACCCGGGCGCTGAGCTGGGATCTGGAGCGGACCGGCGCGGACCTCCTCATGGCCCCTGTTCTCATGGACCTGGTCGGTCCACGGCTGCACATGGCGCCCCTCGCCGGCCTTCCCCTCCTGAAGTTCTCCGCACCGCGCTACTCCGGCCCGTCGTGGCTGGTGAAGAATGTCTTCGACCGGGTCTTCGCCCTGCTGATCGTCGCGGTCCTCGCTCCTGTTCTGCTCGCCATCGCCGTCGCGATCCGCGTGACGAGTCCGGGTCCGGCGCTGTTCAAACAGACGCGCGTGGGGCGGGACGGTCGTACCTTCACGATGTACAAGTTCCGCAGCATGGTCGCGGACGCCGAGGATCGCCGGGCCGAGCTCGCCGACCGAGACGTCGGGGCCGGTGTCCTGTTCAAGCTGTACGACGATCCCCGCGTGACGCGGGTGGGCAGGTTCATCCGGAAGTACTCACTGGACGAACTCCCGCAATTGTTCAATGTGGTCACCGGCGACATGTCGCTGGTCGGTCCACGTCCGCCGCTCGAGTCCGAAGTCGCCCGCTACGGCGAGGACGGCATGCGCAGACGCCTGTTCGTCAAGCCGGGGCTCACGGGACTCTGGCAGGTCAGCGGGCGCAGCAACCTGTCGTGGGAGGAATCGGTGCGCGCGGACCTGAGATACGTGGAGACCTGGACGTTCGCGATGGATCTCGCGATCCTGTGGCGCACGATCGGCGCGGTGTTGCGCAGCAACGGCGCCTATTGACCCCTGGTGGGCCGTCCCACCCCTCGGCGGCCCACCTTCCCCGCCTGCGTCGGTGATTCAGGGCGAAATCACCGGCGTAGGCGCATTTTCAGGCCTCGAACAGTTGCTGACCCCAGTACCCGCCTTCGGTGGGGCCGGGTGGACACGCGAAGACAGCGGATCCGACGTGCTGGATGTACTCGTTGAGGGCGTCGGCGCGGGCGAGTGCGAGTTGCATCGGCACGAACTGCTTCTGCGGATCGCGGCAGAACGCGATGAAGAACAGTCCGGCGTCGAGGTGCCCGAGACCGTCGGAACCGTCGGTGAAGTTGTAGCCGCGCCGCAGGATCCGGATTCCGCCGAGGTTCTGTGCCGATGCCAGGCGCACGTGCGAGGTCTCCGGGACGAGCAGCCCGTCGGGCCCCTTCGATTCGAGGTCGAGTTCGTCGAACTCGTTCTTCCGGCCGAGCGGGGCTCCCTCGCGCTTGTCGCGGCCGATCACCGCTTCCTGTTCCTTGAGGATCGCGCGGTCCCATTGCTCGATGAGCATGCGGATGCGCCGGGCGACCAGATAGCTTCCGCCGGCGAGCCAGGCCTGGTCGTCGGCGGCGTCGACCCACACCGACTCCGCGAGTGCGGCCGGATCCTCGGCCTTGAGGTTGTTGGTT
Source organism: Rhodococcus sp. O3 (assembly GCF_048897285.1). NCBI lineage: Bacteria > Bacillati > Actinomycetota > Actinomycetes > Mycobacteriales > Nocardiaceae > Rhodococcus > Rhodococcus sp. O3. The sequence continues at coordinate 52,011 of NZ_JBMBTE010000005.1, read as the reverse complement.
CCGTCCTTGAACCCGAACAGGTTCCGCGGCGTCACCTGGGAGGTGGACGTCGAGGATGTGCGGCCGAACCCGAGTTGGGACCACCGCACCGACGCAGTGCCGAACGCGACGCGCGCGAGGTTGCGGATCGCGTGCACGGCCACCTGGGGGTCGTTCGCGCAGGCCTGGATCGCGATGTCGCCGCCGGACCGCGCCGGATCGAGATTGTCGGCGGGGAAGTGCGGAAGGTCCTGCAGTGCGGCCGGCCTGAGATCGGCGAGTCCGAACCGGTCGTCGAACAGCGACGGGCCGAAACCGATCGTGAGGGTCAGTTGCGACGCGTCCAGGTCCAGCGCCTCACCGGTGTCGCTCGGCGGGTGGTACGCGCCGTCACCGGTCGCGCCGTCCTCGGTGGCCTCGAGCCCGGCGGTCATCCGCTCGGCCATCGCGGTCCACGTCTTCAGCAGATCGATCAGCTCGTCGCGGTCGCGGGTGGTGACGTCGAACGTCACGAAGTGCATGCGGTCCTGGGCGGGGGTGACGATGCCCGCCTGGTGCTCGCCGTGGAACGGCACGACACCGCCGGTGTCGGGGCCGGGGTCCGGTGCGGTGGCCCGGCCGACCACCGCACCGGCACCGGCGAGTACCGCTCCGGCACCGACGGCGCCGAACAGCCGTCGCCGGGAGATTCCGGACGAGTGCTGCGGATCGGATTCGGTGGTCGGCCGGTCGGTCATGCGCCCGACGCCTCCGCGACGACACCCTGCACCTTGCTGACCTCGGCGGACAGCGCGTCGATCAGGCGGGACAGTTCCTGGCGCTGCGGCTCGGTGACGGTGTCGTAGGAGACGAACGCATCGCCCTGGCGGTACTGCGCGAGTGCCGCGTCGAGATCCGCGAAGCGGGCGTCGATGGCCTGGCCGAGTTCGGGATCCTGCTCGTCGAGGATCGGGCGCAGCGCGGCGACCGCGGCCTGCGAGCCGTCGACGTTGGCCTGGAAGTCGTACAGGTCGGTGTGGGAGAAGATGTCCTCCTCACCGGTGATCTTGGAGGTGGACACCTCGTCGAGCAGGCCCTGCGCGTCACCGGCGATGCGGGTCGGGTCGACGGTGTAGTCCTCGGCGTTCACCAGATCCGACAGTTCCTGGATGTCCACGACGAGCTGGTCGGCGATGGCGTTGGTGTCGGGCTTCAGGCCGTCGACCCACAGGTCCTTCTCGAGCCGGTGGAAGCCGGTCCACTCCTGGCCCGGTTCCAGGTCGGCTTCGCGCAGGTCGAGGCGCGGGTCGAGATCGCCGAAGCTCTCGGCCTCCGGCTCGATGCGCTCGTAGTAGGTGCGCGAGAGCGGGAACAGGCGTTTGGCCTCGTCGACGTTGCCGGCCTTGACGGCGGCGACGAACTCGCCGACGGTCGTGACCAGTGCCTCGGTCTGGCTGCGGATGTAACGGCGGTAGCCGTCGGCGGCCTCGGCGAGCTTGCCGTTGGCGTCGGCCGCGGCCTTGGACTCGCCGGTGACGGTGAACGCCTGCCGGATGCCCTCGCCGACCATCCCCGGGCGGCAGGACAGTTCGTAGTCGCCCGGCTCGGGGATGTTGACGATGAGCTGGCGGGTCAGGCCGGGACCGATGTTCTCGACCTCGCCGAGGGCACGGTCACCGTTGTCGAACACGTAGAACTCGGTGACCTTGGTTCCGTTGTTGGTCACCGCGAACGTGTTGTGCCCGGTGGTGCCCTCCGTGACGGTGACTTCGCACGTCGAGTCGGTGGCGGTGACCGCGACGGCCTCGCCGTCCGCCGACGACTTCTCGGTGCAGCCCGCGAGCGCGAGGGGCAGAACGGCGGCCGCCAGGGCATAGGTGGTACGACGCATCGGGTCGGTGCCTTTCGGAAGGAGATGGTGCACGAACGGAAGATTCAGACGGTGGCGGTTTCGTCGGCCGCAGGGGCCGGCTGGGGGGAGGCGGTCGGGCGCAGGAACAGGAACAGGACGACCACCAGGTAGACCAGCCAGGCGACGAACTGCAGAACCGTCGGGTCGGGACGCACGTTGAGGATGCCGCCGAGGACGGTGCCGTACCAGCTGCCGGCGTCGTAGTGGGCCGAGACGTCGAAGGCGAGACTGTTGGCGCCGGGCAGCACGCCACCGGTCTGCAGGGCGCGGATCCCGTAGGCGAGGATGCCGGCGGCCACGACGACGAGGAATGCCCCGGTGTACTCGAAGAACTTGGCCATGTCGATGCGGACGGCCCCGAGATACATCAGGACGGTGAGGACGGCGGCCAGGGCGATGCCGAGCAGCAGGCCGACCAGCGGCCACACGCTGCCGGCGGTGTTCTCGGCGTAGCCGACCATCAGCAGTGCGGTCTCCAATCCTTCGCGGCCGACTGCGAAGAAGGCCAGGGTCAGCACCGCGGACGGACCGACGATCAGCGCTTTCTCCATCCCGGCTTTCAGGTCGCCGGAGATCGAGCGGGCCGCCTTGCGCATCCACAGCACCATCGCGGTGACGATGACGACGGCGACGAGGGAGGCGAGGCCGGCGGCGATCTCCGCGGCCAGGCCGTCGAGGGTGGACGTGCCGAAATGGATGATGAGGAAGGTCGCGACGACCATCGCGACCGCGATGCCGACCCCGAGCCACACCCATTTCAATGCGTCGCGCCGCTCGGCCTTGACCAGGAACGCGACGAGGATCATCACGACGATGCCGGCTTCGAGTCCTTCCCGGAGTCCGATGAGGCCGGAGCCGGCGAGCTGCGTGGCGATGGACGGGGCGCCGGCGGCGGCAAGCACGGACATGTGAACTCCAGCGCGTTAGGTGAGGCGAACCTCTATTCTTGGTGCGGAACGAAACATACACCGCCCGAAAATGAATCGGGCAGGGCCTTTCGCCCCTTTACCTGGGCTTTAATGACTGTGTGGAAGATGGGGATGTGCAGCCCACCGCCACGAATTCACCGTTCCCGCGGCCCGTGCGACGTCGTTCGCCGTGGCCGCGACTGTTGTTCGGTGTGCTCGCGGCCGTGGTCGCCCTGGCCGTCGCCGTCTCGATCCTGACGCCGAGCGAACCCCCGATCCCGATCCCGGACGGTGTGCCACCGGGCCCGGGCTCACCGGTGCCGGCCATCGACGTGGACGGGCCGGGCCGAACTGCCGCGCAGTTGCGCGACTGGGCCGAACCGCAGGCCGAGGCGCTGGGCATCCCCGTCGTCGCCCTGGAGGCATACGGCCACGCGGCTGTCGTGCTGGCCCGCAGTCGCCCGGACTGCGGACTCGCGTGGACCACGCTCGCCGGGATCGGCAGCGTCGAGAGCAGGCACGGCCGGCACGGGGGCGCCCGCGCCGACGACAATGCCGCTGTGTCGCCGCCGATCCGCGGGATTCCCCTCGACGGTGGGCCGGGTCTCGCGGAGATCCGCGACACCGACGGCGGCCGGCTCGACGGCGACTCCGTCCTGGACCGGGCGATGGGCCCGATGCAGTTCATTCCCGAGACGTGGGTTCGGTGGGGTACCGACGCGAACGGCGACGGTATCGCGGACCCCGACAATCTCGACGACGCGGCGCTGAGCGCGGGACTGTACCTGTGCGACCGCGGCGGCGACCTCACGACAGCGGAAGGCTGGACGGCCGCGCTGTTCGCCTACAACCGTTCGACCGACTACATGGCTCTGGTTCGCGACCGCGCCGCCGCCTACAGCGTCGGGGTCCGACCGTGACCGGTCCGGTCGATTTGTACCGACCGGAGTCCGGTCGGTCCGGGTTCGGTCGCTGCTCCGGGGCGAGTGGTGCCTCGTGCCCAGGTGAGGACCGTTAGGCTGTCCCCAGCGTGCAGACCCCGCAGCGTGAAGTCCATCGAAGGAGAATCAGCCAGTGGCCATCATTGAGCAGGTAGGAGCCCGCGAAATCCTCGACTCCCGGGGCAACCCCACGGTCGAGGTCGAGGTGCTGCTCGACGACGGAAGTTTCGCTCGCGCTGCGGTGCCGTCCGGTGCGTCCACCGGTGAGCACGAGGCGGTCGAGCTGCGCGACGGCGGCGACCGCTACCTGGGCAAGGGTGTCGAGCAGGCCGTCGAGGCGGTCCTCGGTGAGATCGCGCCGGCCATCATCGGCCTCGACGCCACCGAACAGCGCACCGTCGACCAGGCGCTGCTCGACACCGACGGCACCCCCGACAAGGGCCGGCTCGGCGCGAACGCGCTGCTCGGCGCGTCGCTCGCGGTCGCCAAGGCCGGTGCGGAGTCGTCCGGTCTGGAGCTGTTCCGCTACGTCGGCGGCCCGAACGCCCACATCCTGCCGGTGCCGATGATGAACATCCTCAACGGTGGCGCCCACGCCGACACCGGCGTCGACGTGCAGGAGTTCATGGTCGCGCCGATCGGCGCCCCCACCTTCAAGGAGTCCCTGCGCTGGGGCGCCGAGGTGTACCACTCGCTCAAGTCGGTCCTCAAGAGCAAGGGCCTGGCCACCGGTCTCGGTGACGAGGGTGGCTTCGCCCCGGACGTCGCCGGCACCAAGGAAGCGCTCGACCTCATCAGCGAGGCGATCGCCAAGACCGGCCTGAAGCTCGGTTCGGATGTCGCGCTCGCACTCGACGTCGCTGCCACCGAGTTCTACACCGAGGGCACCGGCTACAAGTTCGAGGGCAAGGTCCGCACCGCCGACGAGCTCGCCGACTTCTACAACGATCTGCTCTCGGCCTACCCGCTCGTCTCCGTGGAGGATCCGCTCAGCGAGGACGACTGGGAGGGCTGGATCGCGCTGACCGACAAGATCGGCAACAAGCTGCAGCTCGTCGGCGACGACCTGTTCGTCACCAACCCGGAGCGTCTCGAGGAGGGCATCGTCAAGGGTGCCGCCAACGCGCTGCTGGTGAAGGTGAACCAGATCGGCACGCTCACCGAGACCCTCGACGCCGTCGATCTCGCGCACCGCAACGGCTACAAGACGATGATGAGCCACCGCTCCGGCGAGACCGAGGACACCACCATCGCCGACCTGGCCGTCGCCGTCGGCAGCGGCCAGATCAAGACCGGTGCCCCGGCCCGCTCCGAGCGCGTCGCGAAGTACAACCAGCTGCTGCGTATCGAGGAGTCCCTCGGCGACGCCGCCCGCTACGCGGGTGAGCTGGCGTTCCCGCGCTTCAACCCCGAGGCGTGACCGGAGCGGTATGAGTCAACGCGGTAGATCCCGGCCCGGCGCCCGGCGCGCCCGTTCCGAGGGTGCGGTGGGTTCGCGGCGGCCCAGCCGATCCCGTCCGTCGGGATCTACCACGTCGCCCGATCCGGTGGCCGAGTCGGCGGGTGCGCGTCCGGCAGGACGCGAAGATCCCGTCACCTCGGCGCCGGGTCGCAGCCGGGGTTCCGCCAACCGGGCCCGGCCCACCCGCGTCGGTGCACCCCGCGAGGTCCGCAAGGCCCGCACCGAACGCACCTTCCTGGGTCTGTCCACCGGCCGCGCCGTCGTGCTCGCGCTCGTCGTGTGCGGCCTGGCCCTGACCCTCGCGATGCCGCTGCGCACGTACGTCGGCCAGCGCGCCGAAGCGGACCGGGTCGAAGCCGAACGCGTCGCGCTCGAGCAGGAGATCGCCGCGCTGCGAGAGCAGAAGGCGCACATCGAGGATCCCGCCTGGATCCGGGCGCAGGCCCGGGAACGGCTGCGATTCGTGATGCCCGGCGACACTCCCTACCAGGTGCAGCTTCCCGGCGACGGCCGCCGGGTCGACGAGGAGAAGATCCAGGAACGACCCTCGACCGGCGCGTGGTACAGCGACCTGTGGCGATCGGTGTCCGAACCGCCGCCCGAACCCGAGCCCGAACCGGTGCCGCGGCAGATGCCCGTGGCACCCCCAGAAGCAGGAGAACCGACCGGGTGACCGATCCCGTCGCACAGTCCGACCTCGACGCCGTCGCCGCCCAGCTCGGGCGCACCCCGCGCGGCGTCCTCGCCATCGCCTACCGCTGCCCGGACGGCGCACCCGGGGTGGTCAAGACCGCACCGAAGCTGCCCGACGGTACGCCCTTTCCCACGCTCTACTACCTCACCGATCCGCGTCTGACCGCGGAGGCGAGCCGGCAGGAGTCGGCCGGGGTGATGCGGGAGATGACCGAGCGTCTCGGCACCGATCCCGAGCTCGCCGCCGCCTACCGTCGCGCCCACGAGGCGTATCTCGCGGAACGCGACGCGATCGAATCGCTCGGCACCGACTTCACCGGCGGCGGCATGCCGGACCGCGTCAAGTGCCTGCACGTGCTCATCGCGCATTCCCTCGCGAAGGGGCCGGGGGTCAACCCGTTCGGGGACGAGGCGGTCGCCCTCGCGGCCGACGCGGGTCTGCGGGGCACCGCGATTCCCGCGGACTGGCCCACCTACGCCGAACTGCGCGGGGAGTCGGAATGAGCCGTGTCGCCGCGATCGACTGCGGGACCAACTCGATCCGCCTGCTGATCGCCGACATCGGACCCGACGGTCGCCTGACCGACGTGACCCGGTTGATGCGGGTCGTGCGGCTCGGCCAGGGCGTCGACGCCACCGGAATGCTCGCTCCCGAAGCCATCGAACGCACCCGCGTCGCGCTCGCCGAGTACGCCGATCTGATCCGGGAAACGGGAGCGACCGCCGTGCGGATGGTCGCCACGTCCGCGACCCGCGACGCCGGCAATCGGGAGGACTTCTTCTCGATGACCCGCGAGGTGCTCGGCGCGGTCATTCCCGGCGCCGAGGCCGAGGTGATCTCCGGTGACGAGGAGGCCCGGCTGTCCTTCACCGGCGCGGTCGGCGAACTCGATTCTGCGCGTGGACCTTTCGTCGTCGTCGATCTCGGTGGCGGCTCCACCGAGATCGTGCTCGGCGACGCCGACGGCGTGCACGCCGCGTACTCCACCGACATCGGGTGCGTGCGGCTCACCGAGCGGTGCCTGCACGACGATCCGCCCACGGCGGAGCAGATCACCGAGGCCCGCGCCGTCGCGCGGGAGAAGATCGGTGAAGCGCTCCTGCACGTACCGGTCGAACAGGCCCACACGTGGGTCGGCGTCGCCGGCACGATGACCACGCTGTCGGCGATCGCGCACGGTCTCGACGAGTACGACCCCGAGAAGGTGCACCTGTCGACCGTCGGATTCGACCGGCTCCGCGAGGTGTGCACCACGCTGCTCGGGCAGACCCACGACGAGCGCGCCGCCTACGGTCCGATGCACCCGGGCCGGGTCGACGTGATCGGTGGGGGAGCGATCGTCACGACGGTCCTCGCCGACGAGTTCGGAGCCCGCGCCGGGATCACCGAGTTGGTCGTCAGCGAGCACGACATCCTCGACGGGATCGCAATGTCGGTGGTGCGATAGCGGAGCGCGAACGGGCGGTGCCGGTCCGCGACATTCGTGGACGCCCACGATTCTCCGGCGAGATCGTCGCCCTCGACCGGATCGGACATCCCGAGGCCGTCGCCGAATCGGTACGCGCGCTCGAAGTCGCCGAGCTCGCCGGTTAGGGTGTGAGGCGGTGCCGCGACCGGCCGACCGGTCGCGGAAGCGCCCCCATAGCCCAATTGGCAGAGGCAGCGGACTTAAAATCCGCCGAGTGTCGGTTCGAGTCCGACTGGGGGCACCGCGCCTGTTCGGTTCGGTGGCTCTCGGCGAGTTCCCGAGGACTCGTTCTGCGTCAGAATCGTCGACACGTTTTCGTGAGGGAATCGGTGTGCGGGGCTTGATCGTTGGTCGGTGCGCACGTGGTACCCCCGCAGCGACATTTTCGGTCGTCGCCGAAGGACTCCTGCTCAGAGTCCGAGGACCCGCAGAACGGGAGATCCCAGCGCGCCCAGCCATCGGGCGAGTGCGACCAGCGGGCCGTGAACGGCGGAACCCGCCGCTGCGACCGCGGTGACCGTCTGCGCGATTCGCGTCAGCCGGGCGGCGATACGCTCACGGTTCGGCGTGTGCTGCTTCAGTTCCCGCTCGACGTTGTCGGCTTCGCGTGCGGTCTCCGTGAGTCCCAGTTCGCGCAGGGCGCGGGCCAGCTCGCCGGCAGACGCGAGCGCCTCCGCGGTGGTGAACGAAACATGTTGCCCACCATGGATCGTCTGATCTCCCGCGACGTTGTTGATCGCTCCCTGCTGTGAGCCGATGTTGAAAACCATGATGTGTCCCTTCATCTCGATGCGGATGCGTTCCACGGATAGCGGGGGTCGGTGTCGACTCGCCGTACACGAGCGGCTGCGACGATCCACAGGATCAACCCGACGACGAGCACGAATTGACCGATGAACGCGATCATGAAGAAGATCAGCCCGGCCGGGCCGAAACCGGTGTCCGGACCGAAGATCGGGAAACTCTCCGGTTCGATGCCCGTCTCGAACGCGGTGCTCAGGCTTCCGAGGGCGTCGACGAGGAAGTAGGCGTATCCCAGCGCCCCGACGAGCACCATCGTGAGCCCGATCCAGAACACGTACCGCGCCCGCGTCCTCGACGCAGCGACCTCGCGCAGGAAGCTCTCGCGCTGCTGGACGTAGCTGTTGTATTGGTTGTGGCCGACGTTGTTGATGTGGCCGGCCTGCTGGCTCCCCACGTCGAACCTCACCGGCGGTGGGTGCCGAGTATCGATCCCGGGGAGCAGCGCCGTCACGTCCGCCGGAGCGAGTCGTGCCTCGACACAACCGAATGTGACCGACTCGCCCCTGTGCAGCTCGCGGATCCCGCGAATCCGCTCGCCGTCGATCCAGGTACCGTTCGACGAGCCGACGTCCTCGACGAACACTCGACCGCCGAGACAGTCGATCACGGCGTGCCGTGCGCTGAGATGCCGATCGTCGATCTGCAGATCGGCGTGCGCGCTGCGCCCGAGGACCTGCTTCCCCGGCCGGAGGCGCAGGACGGTCCCGGCGAGAGGGGGCGGTCCGAGGATGGTCATCGAAAGCATGTCCGTGTCCATGACAGAAGCCTTGCAACGGCACGTCCGGAGCACACGAGTACACGGCTACCCGAATTTTCGGGTAGCGCATCGTCTCTCATCGCGCGGCGTGCGAATTCCAGGGATAACGCGGGTCGGTGTCCACCCGCCGCACGTGCGCGGCCGCGATGATCCACAGGAACGCCCCGAGAATCAGCACGAAGTGGCCGACGAACCCGATCATGAAGAAGATCGTTCCGACCGGCCCCAGACCGGTGTGCGGTCCGAACGCGGGGAATTCGTCCGTCGCGGCGGCTGCCATCGACGAGGCGGCCGGCTCGTCCGTTCCGTTGGCGAGGAACCAGGTGCACCCGGATGCTCCGACGAGCACCATCACGAACCCGACCCAGAATACGAACCGGGCCCACGCCCTCGCCGTTCTGACCTCGTGCAGGAAGCTCTCCCGCTGCTGGAGGTAACCGTCGTCCGGGTTCCCGTCGTCGTCGGAACCGCCCGGTGGTGGCCGTGGATTCGCGCGGATCGGGGGGAGTGCGTCGTCGATCTGCTCGAGCCGGACCTCGACACGGCCGAACGTGACGATTTCGCCGTCGTGCACTTCGCGAGCCCCGCGGAGACGTTCGCCGCCGACCCAGGTGCCGTGGGAGGACCCCAGATCCTCGACGACGACCCGGCCGCCGAAGCGGTCGATCGCGGCATGACGTGCGCTGACCCGATGATCGTCGATCTTCAGATCGGCACACGCGTCGCACCCGAGGACCTGGCGTCCCGGTCCTATCTGCAGGACGGTCCCGGACAGCGCCGGCGGTCCGACGATGGTCATCGACAAGGGTTCCGTGTCCATGCCGGAAGCCTGGCAGCGGTGGGACCGGAAAACACGAGTAGGCGACTACCCGAATCCGCGTGCCCGCCGGCGGCCCCGGCGGGTATCGACCCGAGGATCGGTCAAGGCCGGTGTCAGGTCGGCTCGGAGCCGCCGAGCTGCTGCCACCGACCGTCCACCTGCTCCTCGAGAGACCACGGTCCCAGCTCGGACCGGGGATGGGTGGACGCCCACGCGTGAGCCTCGTCGGCCGTGCGGAACGGCTGTTCGTCGATGACCCCGCCGTGTTCGTCGACGATTCGGAAGTGCTTCATGTGAACCCCCGCGTTCGAGACGTTGTGGTTCGACGCTACTCGCCCTGCTCGTCGACGGTGCCGGTGATGGCGCGCGTCGGCACTCACCGGGCGAGGCAGGCCTGTCTCCGGACGACAGCTCCGGTTGGGGGCGTGTCGATTTGGCGCGCTCGGTGACCGTGGCGGGCGAGCATGACGAGTGCGTCCTCGGTCGGGCGCAGTGACACGCCGAGGATCACCCCGGTCCGGGCCGCTCCGCGGGGGACGGAACCTTCGGAACGGCCTTCGCCCTCATCGTGATCGCCGGACAGCACGCAACATCACGGCAACATGGGAACCGGTGATGCAATCGACCGGTAACAACGTGGAACCGGTGCTGTGGGAGAACATTTCGCCCGCACCGGTACGCGGCGGAGGTCCTGAACAGGCCTCAGGGGCGCGAAGAGAACAACCCGTCATAGTTCGGGGCGCTCTGCGGCTGCGGCTGCGTGATCTCGGGCAGCTGTTCGTCGTCCGGGTTGCTCGGCTGCAGGAACAGCGGACCGGTGAATTCGGTGTCGTTGCTCATAGCGTCCTTCTTTCGGGTACGGCTCGGTACAACAGGCGATCACGGGGTGGAGAAAGGTCCGTGACCGGGGTGGAGACGTGCCAGGTGGTTCTTCGGATGGTCGCGTGCTGCTCGGCTGGTGATTGTGGACCATGGGAGCGCCGCCGACCTCGAACACTCGATGCGAGCTGTCCGATGTGTCCACACTACACGTTGCGGCGATTCACGCCAGACCGACACGAGACGGGCAGGTCGAGCTGCCGCGCCTAGACTTCCCCGGTGCAAACTGTGCTCGAAACCCTCCGCTCGCCCCGGCGCCTCACCACGGAGATCCTCGCCGGTCTCGTGACCTCCCTTGCCCTGATCCCTGAGGTCGTGTCGTTCGCGGTGATCGCCGGTGTCGATCCGAAGGTCGCGCTGTACACCTCGTGCATCATGGCGATGACGATCGCGTTCGTCGGTGGCCGGCCTGCGATGGTGTCGGCCGCGGCCGGTGCTACCGCCCTGGTGATCGCCCCGCTCGTCGCCTCGCACGGACTCGACTACCTCATCGCCGCGGTGTGGCTCGCCGGTGCGGTACAGATCCTGCTGGCCGTCGCCGGTGTCGCGAAACTCATGCGGTTCATTCCGCGGTCGGTGATGATCGGCTTCGTCAACGCCCTGGCGATTCTCATCTTCACCGCGCAGCTCCGGCACCTGTTCGACGTTCCGTGGGCGGTGTATCCGCTGGTCGCGGCCGGCATCGCGATGATCGTGTTCATCCCCAAGCTCACCACCGCCGTGCCCGCAGCGCTGATCGCGATCGTCGTGCTCACCGGCGTCGTGGTGCTGTTCGGCCTGGACGTGCCCGACGTCGCCGATCAGGGCGACCTGCCCAGCGGCTTCCCGACGTGGATGATCCCCGATGTGCCGCTGACCATGGAGACGTTGCGGATCATCGCGCCCTACGCGGTCGGGCTCGCGCTCGTCGGACTCATGGAATCGTTGATGACCGCCAAACTCGTCGACGACCTGACCGACAGCCACTCCGACAAGACCCGCGAGGCGTGGGGGCAGGGCGTCGCGAACTGGGCCGGTGCACTGTTCGGCGGTATGGGTGGCTGCGCGATGATCGGCCAGACGATGATCAACGTCAAGGAAGGTCGCGCACGGACGCGCATCTCGACGTTCCTCGCCGGGCTGTTCCTGCTGGTGCTGTGCGTCACCATCGGTGAGATCGTCGGCGCCATTCCGATGGCCGCGCTCGTCGCGGTGATGCTGGTGATCGCCGTGACAACCCTCGACTGGCACAGCATCTCGCCGCGCACCCTGAAACTGATGCCGCGCAGCGAGACCCTCGTCATGGTGGTGACCGTCGTGGTGACGCTGCTCACCGACAATCTCGCGATCGGGGTGGTCTCGGGTGTGCTGACGGCAATGGTCGCGTTCGCGCGACGCGTCGCGCACATGACCCGGATCCACACGACCGACGCGGACGGTGTCCGCACCTATCGCGTCACCGGCGAGCTGTTCTGGGCGTCGAGCAACGACCTCGTCTATCAATTCGACTACGCGAACGACCCCGATCGCGTCGTGATCGACCTCGCCGACGCGGAGGTGTGGGATGCCTCGACGGTCGCGACCTTCGATTCGGTGCTGCACAAGTACGCGGAGAGGGGCAAGAGCGCCGAGATCGTGGGGTTGGACGGCGCGAGTCTGCATCGCCTCGAACAACTGTCGGGCAAGCTCGACGTGTCCTGACGGGCCGGCGAGGCGCCGTCGCACTCTTGTTCGGCACATTCGCCGAGCGCTAGGGTTGACGGGCCTGCGAGTCCGTCGAACCGGAGGTCGATCATGAAGGTCGGCAGAGTGATCATGCTCGTGGTGGGCGTCCTGATGTCGATGCTCGGCCTGGCGTTGCTCACCGCCACCGCGTTCCTCGGCTGGGCGTACGCATTCCAGCGCGACAACGGGTACTTCACGACGCCGACGGAGCAGTACAGTACCGACACCGCGGCCCTGGTCTCCGAGGACATCGATCTGGTCGTCGACGAGAACATGCCTGCGGGGTTCGGGCCGGAGGATCTCGGCCGGATCATGCTGCGCGGCACTGCGGCCGAGCCGGACCGGGAGGTGTTCCTCGGCATCGCGCGGCGGGACGACGTCGACGGCTACCTGGCCGGCGTCGCACACACCGAACTCGACGACCTCGACTTCTTCCCGTTCCAACCGGGATACCGGCAGATCCCCGGCGCCGGACAGCCCGCCCCGCCGGGGGAGCAGACGTTCTGGTCCGCGTCGGCCTCGGGACCCGGCACACAGGAACTGCAGTGGGAGTTCCAGGAAGGAAACTGGACGATCGTCGTGATGAACGCGGACGCCTCTCCCGGCGTCCGTGTGGATCTCACTGCAGGAGTGAACCTTCCGATTCTGGGGCCGCTGACACTGTGGTGCATGATCGGCGCACTCGTGCTGCTGGTCATCGGTGTGCCCCTGCTCGTGCTGGGCGCCGTCGGCATCGGGAGACACCTGCCGCCGCCGGTACATGCGCCGCATCCCGCGGTGGCTGTCGTGGGTCCGTATCCGGTGACGGTGCGCGGCGACCTCGACGCGCCGTCGCGGTGGCTGTGGCTCGTGAAGTGGCTGTTGGCGATCCCGCACTTCGTCGTGTTGTTCTTCCTCTCGATCGCGCACTTCGTCATCACGGTGATCGCGGGCTTCGCGATCCTGTTCACCGCCCGGTACCCGCGCCCCCTGTTCGACTTCAACGTCGGTGTGATGCGCTGGTGGTGGCGCGTGTCGTTCTACACCTATTCCGCCCTGGGCACCGATCGGTATCCGCCGTTCACCTTGCACCGCACGGACTATCCGGCCGACTTCGACGTCGACTACCCCGAGCGGCTCTCACGCGGCCTCGTGCTGGTCAAGTGGTGGCTGCTCGCCATCCCGCACTACCTGATCCTCACCGTGCTGGTCACGGGCTCGTCGACATGGGTGGTGAGCGGCGATCTGGACAGCCCGGCCCTGTATTACGCCGGGTCGCTGCTGGGGATCCTGGTGCTGATCGCCGCGATCGCGCTGTTGTTCACCGGCCGCTACCCGGAAGGCCTGTTCGATCTCGTGGTGGGGATCAACCGGTGGGCGTATCGAGTGTGGGCATACGCGGCTCTGATGCGCGACGAATACCCGCCGTTCCGGCTCGACCAGGGGCCGCGCGATCGCGCGGCCCCCGAGCCGGAACGTCCGGTTACTTCTTGAACGAGTCCTTCACGTCCTCGACGGCGTCGGTCACCTTGTCGCCGGCCTTCTTCAGCCCGCTCGCCGCCTGGTCGTTCTTGCCTTCGTCTTCGAGACGGCGATCACCGGTCGCCTTGCCGGTGTGTTCCTTCGCCTTGCCCCCGAGCTCCTCCGCCTTGTGCTTCGCCTTGTCGATGAAGTCGGCCACGAGTCCTCCTCGGATTGTGTGATCACGGGATTGTGATCGCTCGGGTAGGAGTTACCCCGGTCGTCGGGAGTGAAACGTCGGGGCGCTCCGCGCCCCGTGTGCCCTTCTGGCGGCGGAAACCGCCACAAAGGCACACGGGCGCCGACAGCGCGCTTACAGCCACCCGCGGCGCTTGAACACCACGTACAGGAGCCCGGCGGATACGACGATCACGGTTGCGCTGGTCGCGACCCCGCTCGAGCCGCCGAACCCGGGAAACGGGATGTTCTGGCCGTACCAACCGGTGACCGCGGTCGGGACCGCGATGATCGCCGCCCATCCGGTGAGCTTCTTCATCACCGTGTTCAGCCGGGCATCCTGTAGAGACAGATTCGTCTCGAACACCGTCGTCACCATGTCGCGCAGCGATTCCGTCCACTCCGTCGCCCGCACCACGTGGTCGTAGAGATCCGTGTACCAGCTGTCGAGCTCGACCGAATTACCGTGCTCGGCACGGTGTCTCATGATCAGCGCGACGACCTCGCGCATCGGCAGCGCCACGCGGCGCAGTTCGACCAGTTCCTTGCGGACCCGGTAGGTACGACGCTGGATCGTCTTGGTTTGCGCGTGATCGCCGAACAGTCCGTCCTCGAGGCCCTCGATCGCGTCGTCGAGCAGCTCGATGGTCTCGAACTGACCGTCGACGATCAGGTCCAGCAGTCCGTGCAGCAGCGCCGCGGTGCCGTGGACCATCAGATCCATGTTGTCGTCCCAGCGGCGCAACAGCTCCTCGAGGTCGAAGGCGTCGCCGCGCCACACCGTGACGATGCCGCGTGGCAACACGAACGCCGAGACGCGGCTCGTCCGCAGCCGCGAGGCCAGGTCGTCGCCCGTGTCGGTGCTGCCGGTGTCGAGCCTGGTCGCGTAGACCGTGAGGAACGTGTGCGTCGCATACCGGGTAGCCTTGGTGCGTTCACCGTGCGCGAGGGAATCCTCGACGGCGTGGGGGTCGAGGCCGAGTTCCTCGGCGAGTGCGAGCAGCCGCTCGTGGTCGGGTTCCCACAGGTCGACCCACACCAGCGCAGAGTCGTCCGCGAGGTGGTCGGAGACATCGGCCAGCGGAAAATTCTCGTCGACGAGCTGTCCGCCGCGCCACAACCGCGTGCGGACCCCGTCGGTGTCTGCGGAGCTCACAGCTCGCAGTGTGCCCGAACCGGAAGCCGAACTCACGACGCCGCGTCGGGACCGTTCGCGACGTCCGCGTCGGTGCTCTTCGCGACGCCCGCGTCGGTGCTCTTCGCGACGCCCGCGTCGGTGCTCTTCGCGACGCCCGCGTCGGTGGACTCGATACCCGCGAGACGCACCACCTCGTCGACGAATGCCTCGTCGACGGTGGGCCAGTCGGACGGCCACCGATTCTCGTGCAGCCGCTTGTGCAGAAGCTCCAGCACGGCGATCGTGTTCGTGCCTCCGTCGAGGAGATAGCGCAGCATGCCGCGTTCACCGCAGATGTGGACCACCTCGGCGAGCCACTTCTCCGCCTCCTCGGTGCGTCCCGCGGCGTGGTGACAGCATGCGACCAGACGGGTGGTGATCAGTTCCGCGCGGGGCCGGTTCTGCGCGTGCACCCGCCGGTGCCACCGATGCGCCCACTCGCAGGCGCGTTCCAGCGACTCGGGATCGCCGCGGTCCCAGAGCAATCGGATGGCGGTGGAGTCCTCGATCTGGGCGGTCGTCTCCACGACGCCGTTGGGAAAGACGGTGTCGTCGTACAGCATCGGGCGATCGGGTGGAGCGGATATCGGCAGTCCCATGCGCACCCGTTCGTTCTCGATCCGCGCGCGTAGCCGCGGCAGATCGGGATCGGTTGCGGCACGTGCGCCTTCGTCGAGCAAAGCGATCGCCGCGGCCCGATCCCCGCGCACGTCCTTGAGCCGGGCTGCGGTGACGAACCGCGCGGTCATGAACTCGGGGGTGCCGCCCTCGACCCCCAGGTGCCGGCTCTCGTCGAGCAGTTCCTCCGCCTCCGCGATCCTGTTCTGTTCGTACAGCAACTCCCCGAGCATCGAGGCAATCAGCCGAGCCGAGTGGGAGTGCAGTCCGCTGTCGCGTCGCGCGGTGCGCAACGCCGCACGGAATATGCTTTCGGCCGCGGCGAGATCGAGTTGCTCGCTCGCGGCGATACCGGCCAGGCACCGTCCGTAGACCGCGGCGAATGTGCCCTTCGTCAGCTTGTGGTAGCGTTCGGCCTCTTCCTGCCGCCGCCGGGCCCCAGCGAAATCGAACCGGAACAGGTCGCTGTACGTGCCGAAATCGACTGCGGCCGAAGGGACCCACGGGGGCAGTGCATCCGCCTTCTCCATGCACTCACGGATCAGTTCCTCGATTCGATCCGGCCGGTCCGACTGCATCTCGATCGAGGCTTCGAGCACATCCGCCTCGATTCGGAACAGTTCGATCTCCGACGCAGGTAGGTCGCTGTGGGCCAGAGCTTCCCGCGTGGCGTCGAGCGCGCGTTTCGCCTGCGAGAGTCGTTGCAGCGGTACGTTGCCCCATCCCAGATTCAACTGCAGCCGAGGGCTTTTCGCCACGGCCTGCGGTGGTAGCTTGTCGAGCAGTGCGAGCAGCGTCGTCAGGTGCGAGCGCTCGGCGAGGTACAGGCCGTCCTCGGTGACCAGGTCCACGGCCAGCTGCTCGTCGTCGGCGTCGAATGCGTGATCGACCGCCTCGCTCAGCATGTGGTGCCGCGCGAACCATCGCGCGGCCGTGCGGTGCAGATCCGAGACGCGGTCCGGATGGTCGCGTTCGAGACGGCGCCGCAGGAAGTCCAGGAACAGGTGGTGGTAGCCGAACCAGATCCGTTCGTCGTCGAGGTGGCGCAGGAACAGGTCACGATCCTCGGCCTCCTCGAGCATCGCCTGCCCGCGTTTCGTGCCGGCGAGGACGGAGGCGAGGCTGCCGTTGATCCGTTCGGGGATCGAGGTGGCCAGCAGGAATTCGTACATCTCCGGTTCGAGGGCGGACAGGACGTTGTCGGCGAGGAACTCGCCGATCGCGTGGTGCCGGCCGGACAGGTGCTCGATGAGAGCGGACGGATCGTCGCTGTCACGCAGGGACAACGACGCCAGCTGCAGTGCCGCGGCCCAGCCGTCGGTGGTGCGGGTGAGGTCGTCGACGTCCTCGTGGTCGAGGTGCAGACCGCTCACGTCCCGCAGGAACGAATCGGACTCGGTGACATCGAAACGCAGGTGGTCGGAGTCGATCTCGACGAGTTCGTCGCGGACCCGCATCCGGCTCAGGGGAAGTCCGGACCTGCTTCGGCTGGTCACCACGATCTGCAGGTGGTGGCACCCTCGGTCGAGGAGAAAATCCAAGGCCGCAATGGTTTCCGGTGACTCCACCCGGTGCCAGTCGTCGATGACCAGAGCCGTGCGCATGTCCTGCCGGTGCAACTCGTCGATGAGCGCGCTGAAGACATACCGTTCGGCCTCGTCGTCCGCGTGGCTTTCGAGGATCTCCGACAACAGCTGGGCCAGGGCCGGCCGCACCTGGCGCAGCGCCTCGATGACGTGGGTGAGGAACCACACGACATTGTTGTCGTCGTGGTCGACGGCCAGCCACGCCACCGGTACCCCCTCGCCGGTGAGCACTTCACGCCACTGCGCCGCCAACGTCGATTTCCCGAATCCGGCAGGGGCGTGGATGGCCGTGAGCCTGCGGCGCTGCCCGGCTCGCAGCAGATCGATCAGCCGGGTGCGTGGCACGAGCTGCCGGGTGGTCGAGGGAGGACGGAATCGGGTCGCCGGCGCCGTCGACGGGGTTGTCACCCCCGACGTCCCGTACCGATGCGACCCGGTGGTGGGCATCGCTCCGGTGGGAATTCCGCCGGTCCGGTGCGTGGCGGACCCGAGCGGAGGACGGTCGGCCTGGTCGGGGTGGGTCGGCAACGCCATCTCGTCGACATCGAGCGCGTGCGCCTCCTCGACCTGCCGCAGGATGTCGCCGAACGCGAACGCCGTCTGGGGCCGGTCGGCCGGATCGGTGGCCATGCCCTGCTCGATCGCCGCGCACACGTCGTCGGGGATGCCCTCGCCGCGCAGGTCCGGGATCGGCTCGGTGGTGATGCGCACGAACTGCGCCACCACCCGTTCGCCCTTGCGGCGCTCGAACGCGGCGTGCCCGGTCAGCGCGCAGAACAGCGTCGCGGCAAGCGAATACACGTCGGAGGCCGCGGCCGGCGGTTTGCCCTCGAGGATCTCCGGTGCGGTGAACGCCGGGGACCCGGTGATCTCGCGCGACGTGGTGCGGAACCCGCCTGCGACCCGGGCGATCCCGAAGTCGGTGAGCTGGGGCTCGCCGTACTCGGTGATGAGGATGTTCGCGGGTTTGACGTCGCGATGCAGGATGCCCGACCGGTGAGCGGTTTCCAGGGCGCCGGCGAGCTTGACGCCGATGTGCAGCACATCCCGCCACGTCAACGGCCCGTGGCGGCGGATGCGGGCTTCGAGCGAGTCGTGGGGGTGGTAGTGCATCGCCAGGTAGGGCTGGCCACCCGGCGTCGAGCCGGCCTGTAGCACCGTCACGATGTGCGGATGTCCCGAGAGACGGCCCATCGCGCGCTGCTCGCGGAGGAAGCGTTCGAGATTCTCCGGTTCGAGTGTGGAAGCGAGGACCTTCACTGCGACCGTGCGGTCGAGGTCCTCCTGGCGGCAGCGGTAGACGACCCCGAAACCTCCGCGTCCGATCTCCTGCGGGTCCGTGAACCCGACTGCCTCCAGATCGCGCGCGGTAGCGTCCTCGTCGTCGGTGACGTCGAGGAACGGTGCTCGTTGCGTCTCGAGCGGATTCTGTTCGACCATCGCTGCAACCGCCTCGTCGCCCGGTTTCTCCAGGATAGTCGGGTCGGGTACCGCCCGGCGCTGATCGATCCTGCGGATTCGTTTACCGTGTTGCCGCCGGGACTACCGGAAAACGACACTGCGACCAGAAGTGGGACATAGATGAAGAAGACTCTCGCGGCGCTGTTGGGTGCAGGTGCAGTCCTGCTTGCGGCGGCGTGCGGATCCTCCGACGAAGGATCCGCCTCGGCCGGCGACACCACCACGGCCACCACCAAGACCAGCGCGGCGGCCGCCGCCGGCGATTCCGGTGCCACCGGTTCCACCGGGGTCGAGCTCGGCCAGAGCTACGACGAGATCTGCACCGCGATGCTGCCGTACTTCGAGCAGCTCGAAGGCTGGGGACAGGACCGCGCGGAGGCCGCCAAGGCCGTCGCCGACGCCCAGCAGATGCTGCCGGGCTGGGAGGGTCTCTCCGAGGACCAGAAGGCCGACACGCTCCGCGCCATCGAGAACGCCGGCAAGGGCGAGTGCTGATCGACTGCCAGGAGTTGTTCGCCAGGTTGCGGCGCTTTCCCGACGTGGAGGCGCCGAACCTGGTAGCCGTGGATGCCGCCGACCGGCTGCTCCTCGACGAAGCCGGCGCCGCGCTCGCTGCGGCGCCGGCGGGCACCGTCGTGGTCGTCGACGACCAGTACGGTGCTCTCACGCTCGGTGCCGCCGTGCGATACGGCAGCACCGGCATCCGTGTCCATCAGGATTCGGTAGTGGGGGAGCGGGCACTGGCCGCCAATGCGGACCGCGAAGGCCTCACCGACCGCTATACCCGACACGACCTCGACGCTGCCCTGGTGACCGGCGCGCGGGTGGTGCTGCTGCGGCTGCCGCGGTCGCTGAGCGCGCTCGCCGAGATCGCCGAGACGATCGCCCGTCACGCCGACCCCGAGGTCGTCGTCTTCGCCGGTGGTCGCGACAAGCACATCTCCCTGGCCATGAACGACGTGCTGGGACGTTCCTTCGCCGACGTGCAGGCCTCCCGCGGGCGGCAGAAGTCGCGGGTGCTCACCGCCCGCACCCCGATCCCGGGCCCGTCCACATATCCGGTGACCGACACCCTCTCCGACATCGATCTGGCGGTCGTCGCGCACGGTGCCGCGTTCGCCGGTCCGCGCCTCGACATCGGCACCCGGTTCCTGCTGGAGTTCCTGCCGCGCATGCGTCCGGACGCGGCGGTGGCCGTCGACCTGGGCTGCGGGACCGGGATCCTCGCGGTGTCCCTGGCCCGGCAGAACCCGGACCTGCGGGTCGTCGCGACCGACCAGTCCGCGGCGGCGATCGCGTCGGCCGCCGCAACCGCCGCCGCGAACGGCGTGGCCGACCGGGTGGAGGTGCTGCGCGACGACGCCGCCTCGACGCTGCCCGACGACTCCGTCGACCTGGTGGTGTGCAATCCGCCCTTCCACGTCGGCGCCGCGGTGCACACCGGTGCCGCCGAGAAGATGTTCGACGCGGCCGCCCGGATCCTGCGTGACGGCGGCGAACTGTGGACGGTGTACAACTCGCATCTCAACTACCGGGGAACCCTGCGGCGGGTCGTCGGACGGACCGACGTGGCGGGACGAAACCGCAAGTTCACGGTGACCAGGTCCGTGCGAACCCGGTAGAGTCCGGTTCGTCCGATCTCGAGTGTGCCAGGACGGAGTGTGCGGGAACTCCCGCGACCCGCAGCACGTTGAACGGACAGAACCGACCATGAGAAGGGATGTGCACGGTGCGCACCACCAGTAACCCGGTGTTCCGCAACCTGCCCAAGCAAGAGGGCGGCGGATACGCCACGTTCGGCTCTGCGACGGCGGGCGCCGCGCAGGTCACCCAGCAATTCGGTCAGCCGGAGTACACGCAGCAGGATCCGTGGGCCCGCCCCGCGACCACCCGCGCGATGACCATCGACGACGTCGTGACCAAGACGGGCATCACCCTCGGTGTGCTGACGGTCTCGGCGCTGGTCTCGTACTTCCTGGTCAACTCCAATGTGGACCTGGCCGCGCCGTTCGTCATCGGCGGCGGCCTGATCGGCCTGGTGCTGGTCCTCGTCGCGACCTTCGGCCGCAAGATGGACAACCCGGCGATCGTCCTCGCCTACGCCGTCGCCGAGGGCTTCTTCCTCGGGGCGCTGTCGTTCATGTTCACCGACATCACGTTCGGTGGAGCAGGCGGATCGACCCTCATCGCGCAGGCCGTTCTCGGTACGTTCGGTGTCTTCTTCGGCATGCTCGTCGTGTACCGGACGGGCGCGATCCGCGTCACCCCGCGTCTGACCCGCATGATCGTGGGCGCGCTGATCGGTGTGCTGGTCCTGGCCCTGGGCAACCTCGTCGCCGGCTTCTTCATCGAGGGCGGCCTGGGCCTGCGTGACGGCGGCGCTCTCGCCATCGTCTTCAGCCTCGTCTGCATCGGCATCGCCGCGTTCAGCTTCCTGCTGGACTTCGACGCCGCCGACCAGCTGATCCGCGCGCAGGCGCCGGAGAAGGCCGCGTGGGGCGTCGCGTTCGGTCTCACCGTCACCCTGGTGTGGCTGTACGTCGAGATCCTGCGACTGCTGAGCTACTTCCAGAGCGAATAGTCACCGCCCTGAACTCGCCTGCCCGTGCGTGTTTTCGGTAGTTCCCACTACCGAAAACACGCACGGGCAGCGGTGTTTCTGTCGTGTTTCCGCCCGGCCGGCGAGACGGCCGCCGGGCCGGACCACATAGTGAAATGAGAACATGGAGCCATGCGCATCGCGGAAACCGTCGTCGACCTGATCGGGAACACCCCCCTCGTCAAGCTCAACTCGGTCGTCAAGCCGGGCTCGGCGCTCGTCGCGGCGAAAGTGGAATACCTCAACCCCGGCGGCAGCTCGAAGGACCGCATCGCGGTCAAGATGATCGACGCCGCCGAGGCGTCCGGCGCACTGAAGCCGGGCGGCACCATCGTCGAGCCGACCTCCGGGAACACCGGCATCGGCCTGGCCCTGGTCGCGCAGCAGCGCGGCTACAAGTGCGTGTTCGTCTGCCCCGACAAGGTGAGCGAGGACAAGCGCAACACCCTCAAGGCGTACGGCGCCGAGGTCGTCGTGTGCCCGACCGCGGTTCCGCCGGAACACCCGGACAGCTACTACAGCGTCTCCGACCGTCTCGCCCGTGAACTGCCCGGCGGCTGGAAGCCCGACCAGTACTCCAACCCCGGCGGCCCGGAAAGCCACTACGAAACCACCGGCCCGGAGATCTGGCGCGACACCGACGGCAAGGTCACGCACTTCGTCGCGGGTGTCGGTACCGGCGGCACCATCACCGGCACCGGCCGCTACCTCAAGGAGGTGTCCGGAGGGAAGGTCAAGGTCATCGGCGCCGACCCCGAGGGCTCGGTGTACTCCGGTGGCACCGGTCGCCCCTACCTCGTCGAAGGCGTCGGCGAGGACTTCTGGCCCAGCGCATACGACCCGTCGATCCCCGACGAGATCATCGCCGTCTCCGACGCCGACTCGTTCGAGATGACCCGGCGGCTCGCCCGCGAGGAAGGCCTGCTCGTCGGCGGTTCGTGCGGCATGGCGGTCGTCGCAGCCCTGAAGGTCGCCGAGCGTGAGGGCCCGGACGCAGTCGTCGTGGTGCTGCTTCCGGACGGTGGCCGCGGCTACCTGTCGAAGATCTTCAACGACAAGTGGATGGCGTCCTACGGCTTCCTGCGTTCGCCGCTCGACGGAAAGCCCGACGATTCCACCGTCGGCGACGTGCTGCGCGCCAAGTCCGGCGACCTGCCCGACCTGGTGCACACCCACCCGTCGGAGACCGTGCGCGACGCCATCGAGATCCTCCGCGAATACGGGGTCTCCCAGATGCCGGTCGTCGGCGCGGAACCGCCCATCACCGCCGGTGAGGTCGCCGGGTCCGTCAGCGAACGGGAACTGCTCAGCGCCGTGTTCGAAGGTCGCGCGAAGCTCGCCGACTCGGTCGCCGAGCACATGAGCCCGGCCCTGCCGCTGATCGGTGTCGGCGAGTCGATCGGTGCCGCGACCAAGGCGTTCGGTGACACCGATGCGCTCATGGTCATCGACGACGGCAAGCCCGTCGGCGTCATCACCCGCCACGACCTGCTCGGTTTCATCAGCGCGGGTTCCTGACGAACGAACACTGCAGTCCGGTGACGTCTTCGACGTCGCGGTCCGGTGATGTCTTCGACGTCACCGGACCGCGGTGTCTCCGATGTCGATAGGCTGGACCGCATGAGTGAGCAGCACAGCCACGGATTCTCCACCCGAGCCGTCCACGCCGGATACGATCCCGACCCGCAGACCGGCGCGGTCAATGTGCCGATCTACGCGAGTTCCACGTTCGCGCAGGACGGCGTCGGCAACATGCGCAACGGATTCGAGTACGCCCGGACCGGCAACCCGACGCGGCGACCGCTCGAAGCGAACCTCGCCGCACTCGAAAACGGAACCTACGGACGGGCGTTCGGTTCCGGCATGGCCGCCACCGACTGCGTCCTGCGGTCGGTGCTGCGCCCGGGCGACCACCTGGTCATCCCCAACGACGCGTACGGCGGCACCTTCCGTCTCATCGACAAGGTCTTCACCCAGTGGGGCATCGAGTACACGCCGGTCGCGGTCAACGACGTCGACGAGGTGCGCGCGGCGATCCGTCCCGAAACCAAGCTGGTGTGGCTCGAGACGCCGACGAATCCGCTGCTCAACATCGGCGACATCGCCGCGATCGCCGAGGTCGCGCATGCCGGTGACGCAAAGCTGGTGGTGGACAACACTTTTGCCTCTCCGTACCTGCAGCAGCCGCTGACGCTCGGCGCCGACATCGCGCTGCACTCGACGACGAAGTACATCGGCGGCCACTCCGATGTGGTCGGCGGCGCGCTGGTGACGAACGACGAGGAACTCGACCACAAGTTCGGCTTCCTGCAGAACGGCGCCGGTGCCGTGCCCGGACCGTTCGACGCGTACCTGACGCTGCGCGGCATCAAGACGCTCGCGCTGCGCATGGAGCGCCACAGCGACAACGCCGAGCAGATCGTCGACCTGCTCTCCGGCCACAAGGCCGTGAGCCATGTGCTCTACCCGGGGCTCGAATCCCATCCCGCACACGCGGTCGCCGCCAAGCAGATGCGCAGGTTCGGTGGCATGATCTCGGTGCGCCTGGCCGGCGGCCGGGAGGCTGCGCTGGACTTCTGCAAGCGCACCGAGATCTTCACGCTCGCCGAATCCCTCGGCGGCGTCGAATCGCTCATCGAACACCCGGGTGCGATGACGCACGCGTCGACCGCCGGTTCGGCGCTCGAGGTGCCGGACGACCTGGTTCGCCTGTCGGTGGGCATCGAGGACGCCGCCGACCTGCTCGCGGACATCGAGCAGGCGCTGGGATAGACGACACGGTCCGCCGGTCGGTTGCGTCCTGCGAGCGGCCGGCGGACCCGTACGATCGACAGTTGTGAGCACAGACCTCGACGCCCTCACCGACGCCGCACTCGATGTGCTCCGTCGGCGCGGACCGCTGACCGACGACGACCTCGCCGCGCACCTCGCCGACGAGGGATTCGGCGACGCCGACGAACTGGGGTACGCGGTCGTCGACCTCGACCATCCGTACCTCGACCTGCTTCCGGACGGGCGCAACGTCGCCGTCGACACGCTGCTCGAGGGGCGAGTGTTCACCCATCGGCTCTCGGCCGCGGAGATCGCGGCGGACGCGGCCGGAGCCGATGAGTTCGGCCTGGTGACGAGAGCGGTGTGGGGCAACCCGGACGAGGACCGCCTGGAGTGCGTCTTCAACGACCCGGAAGACGAAAGCCTCGTCGAGCGGGGTGTCGGCGACGGTGACATTCCGGACGAGGACATCCTGCTGCTCCCGCAGGGATCGTTCGCGGGGTGGTCGGCCGGTGACGTGGTGGCGTTCACCGTGACGGACGGGCGCGTGCGGTGGCGCCGCGCCGACGGCGACCTCGCCGCCGGGCCCGACCTTTCGACCGGTATCGGCGCCGACACCGAGTTCCCGGTTCTGCTCGACGATGTGTTGCTGAGTCTCGTAGCGACCGATCCGGCCGCATTCGCCGAACCGGCCGTTCCGTTGAACGAGTGGATCGATGCCGCCGGTTTCGACCGATATCAGGACGTCATCGCGCCGCGCGGTTTCGACTTCGCCGAATACATGCGCGAACAGAGGCTCGCCGCCTATACCGAGGAGCTCGACCTCGACCGGGAAGCCGTTCCGGACGTCCTGATGTTCGTCGGGCTCGTCGAGTCGATCGAGGACGGTGACGAGCTCGACCCGCAGTTCGTCGAGCACGGCGCGGGGCTGTACCGGAATCTCGCCGATCCGTACGTCGCCGCAGTGGCCTTGGGTCAGGTCATCGAACACGAACTTGCGCCGACGTCACTCGCGCAGGCGGCAGAAGTGTTGCTGTCCTTCGGATCTCGCGAACTTGCCGCGCCCGCGCACTGGTTCGCCGGGCGGGCCGCCGAATACGACGGACGGATGCGGGATGCCGAGCGCCACTACGAGCAGTCGGCCGGAGCCGATGTCGAGTTCGTACCGAGCCTGATCGACCTCGCCCACTTCGCCTCCGATCGCGGGGACGCGGTGCGCGGCCTCACCCTCCTCGACCGGATCGAAGGCGGCGACGAGGAGCCCCTGTACGAACTGCTGCAGTTCTTCCGGCCCGTCGACCGGCCCGACCTCGGCCGCAACGACCGTTGCTGGTGCGGTTCCGGACGCAAGTACAAGGTGTGCCACCTCGGCAAGGCCGATCACCCGCTCACCGAGCGCGCCGCATGGCTGTATCAGAAGGCCGCGATGCACACCGACCTCCCGCGATGGTCCGTTGTGCAGTTCGCGCTCGCCGAGAATCGTGTTGCCGACCTCGACGAATTCGACGAGGAGTACGCCGATGCCTTGAACGAGGCGCTCGCCGATCCACTGATCACCGATCTGGTGCTGTTCGAGTGCGGGGCGTTCGCCGAGTTCGTCGAGCAGCGCGGTTACCTGCTTCCCGAGGACGAACTGGACCTGGCCAGGCAGTGGCTGGAGGCGAAGCGCTCACTGTACGAGGTCGAGCGGGTGCAGCCGGGTGTGTCGGTGACCGCGCGGGATCTGCTCACCGGCGAAACCGTCGAGATCAGCGACCGTGTCGCGAGCCGGCAGGTCGGCGCAGGGGAACTGTTGCTGACCCGCCTCGTGTCCGTCGGCGACGCATGGCGGATCGTCGGCGAGATCCAGCGGATCGCCGAGGAGCAGCGGGCCGCGATGCTCGAAGTCCTCGACGACCCGGACCTCGACCCCGCCGAGCTGGTCGACCCCTTCTCGGGCGAGACCGACTGACACAGGTCCACCGGCACAGGTCACGGATACGGCAGGACGGCCGCTCCCCGCGCGTCCAGCGCCACGGTCATCAGCGAAATCTCCTGATGCTGTTCGCCGACGAGCGCGGTCGCACGGGTACGCACGGCCGGCACCGCGGTCGCGTGCGCCGCATCCGCCGCCATGTCGATCCCGCCCTGATGATGGCGAATCATCAACTGCAGGAACAGGATTTCGCGCTCCGTGCCGGTCGCGTCGTGCAGGCGGGTCAGTTCCTCGTTCGTCGCGACGCCCGGCATGCCGAGATGGTCGTGCCCGGTCGGCTGGACGGGTGCACCCGCGAGTTCCAGCCAGCCGGTGAGGATTCCGATCTCCTGCCACTGCGACGTACGGATCTGCGTGGCGAGCGCGCGCACGTCCGGTGCGACGTCCCGGCCGAGCATGTCGGCCATGGTGATCGCCTGTTGATGATGCACCGACATGGCCTGCGCGAACGCGATGTCGCCGTCGGTGAGCGCCACCGTCGCGGTCGCGGTGCCGGGATCGGTGTCGCCGCCGGACGTGAACCGTCCGACCACGACACCGAGCGTCAGGCACAGTACGGCCACAGCGAGTACCAGCGTGGTGCGACGCGTCGTGCTCATCGCGGCGGATACACCGCCGGATCCAGTTGCAGCGCCATGAACCCGTTGTCCATGCACGTCACATACAGCTTGTCGCCGTGGAATTCCGGTGGCGAGAGACACCAGTCGGCGGACAGGTCACCACCGACGAGCCGGCTGCGCTCGTTGACGATCCCGTCGGTTCCGGTCTCGCCCTGCAGGATGGCGCGGGCGACGGCGAGAGTGCCGATGATCGGCGGGGCCGCGATCGATCCGAGCGTCGCGTGCAGCGAATTCGGCAACTGCAGGTTCTTCCCGGTCTGCGCGGGCGGGTTGAAGTACGCGATCTCCCGGAACCGGTCCGGGTCCGTCACGTCGAACACCCGGATGCCGGACTGGATCCAGCCGCACGCCATCGCGCGCGGGTCGTCGGGGCGGTCGACGGTGCAGTAGTGCGCGTCGTAACCGAAGGCACCGTTCGCGGCGCTGCTCGACGCCCAGCGGTTCTGGTTCTCCGGCAGGTTGATCGCGAGCTTCGCGCTGGTGCGCCAGCGCGGGGTGGCCGGCTCGGTGATGTCGAACAGTTTCACGCCGCCGGAGCCGCCCTCGTCGACGGTGAAGATGTGCGGCACACCGTCGTACGTGACGTACACGCTGTGCTGGCTGAGCAGGCCGTCGGTCCAGAACTTCGAACCCAGATGCGGCAGCGGATGGCCGATCACGGTGCGCGGCGGACGATTCTGCACCGCCGAGACGTCGAGGATCGTCATCCCGGCCAGATTCGACAGGAACATGGTGTTCCCGTCCGGCGTGAATCCCATGCCGTGTGCGGCGACGCCGGTGAGGCCGCCCCACACGACCATCGGCTGCGTGGGATCGGTGAGATCGACGGCGCTGACCCAGCCGGGAGCGATCCCGGAGGCCCAGTAGGTGTTGCCGTCGGGGGAGAAGGCGCCCTCGTGGGTGGTGATGGGCACCGGCATGTTCGGCAGCGAACCGGTGGTCGTGTTCAGCAACCGCGGGTGCGCGCAGTCCTCGGAGATGTCGTACACCGAGATGTAGCCGGCGCTTTCGATCAATCCGACGCCGGTGCCGACGAGCAGACCGCGCCCCTCGTGCACCTTCAGCGATTCCCAGGTACCGCCGACCATCGCCGGTTCCGTGAGCACCGCCGTGCGCACCGGACGCGCCGGGTCGCTGACGTCGAGAACCTGCACACCGGCGTCCTCGCCGAGGAGATTGGTGGGGAAGGTCGACGCGATATACGCGCAATCGCCGTAGGTGGGGCTGATCGGACCGGCACCCTGGCCCTGGTACTGCCCGATCAGGTCGATGTTGCAGTTGTATCCGCCGGTACTGCGGCCGGAGGTGCGGTCCGCGAGCGGGACCTCACCCTGGATCCCGGTCTCCACCAGATCGCCCGGCCGGCAGGACGCCGGGTCGACCGCGGTGGGCCACACGCCGGTGACTTCGTCGAATCCCGACGGCGGTTCCGCCGAGGCGACGGCGGAACCGGCGAGGAGGACGGTGGCAGTGACGAACGTGGTCGCCGCCCTGGTCGCGCGCCTCATCGCGTGGCCTCCAGCAGGTCGCGCAGTACCGCGGTGACCTCGTCGGGGCGTTCGAGCGGCCCGCAGTGCCCCGAGTCGAGTTCGTGCAGGCCCAGTGGGTGCTGCAGCCGCGCGACGATCGCCTGCGCCCGCGCCGGCGGGGCGATCCGGTCGTGACGTCCCGAGATCACCACTGCCGGAACCGGAACGTGCGCCGGGTCGACGTCGGTCACCATGTTCACCAGCAGTGCGCCGTAGCCGCCGCGTCCACGCGCGGAGGTCGCGGCGAGGATCGCGTCGACCTCGCGGGCGACCGACGGGTCCGCGCCGGCACCGACCGCGACGCGGGCGAGCAGTTGCCGGCGCAGCGGCAGGCGACGCGGCAGCGGGAGACTTGCCGCGGGTGCCACCGACTGCGCCAACCGGCGACGCAGCGCGAGAGTGCGTTCGGGGCCGCGGAGGAACCGCACGTGGTCGAGGATGTCGCCGGGCGTGGTGTTCACCAGCGCGACCGCCGACACGCGGGACGCCGCGTCTGTCGCATGCTTCTGCGCCCAGCTCATCACCGCGATGCCGCCCATCGAATGCCCCGCGACGACGGCCTGCCGGCCCTCCGGGACGGTCGCGGCAAGCACCGCCTGCAGATCGTCGGCGAGATGGTCGAGTTCGTAGTTGCCGGCGCGCGGAGCGTCGCTGCGGCCGTGCCCGCGATGGTCGAAGGCGACGACCCGGAACTCGCTGCTCAGGTCGCGAATCTGGTTGCGCCAGAACAGTGTCGAGCACATGATGCCGTGTGCCAGCACGATGGTCGGGGCGTCGTCCGGTCCGTGGATCTCGGCATGCAGGCGGGTGCCGTCGGCGCTGCGCACGTCGACGACCCGGGCCTGCGGATCCGAGTGCGTGCGGCGTTCCGCGCGGCGCAGGGCCCGGCGCGCCTGCGGCACCATCCGGACGGCCCGGGGCAGTCGCGGCAGCACGGTGCGCGACGTCGCGGCGAGCGCGGTGAAGGCGAGCTCGTGGCTCCGGGTCCAGCGCACGCCGAACATCTCGCGCAGATCCGGTGGCAGCAGACCGCCGGTGATCAGGGTGAGTACCCGTCCGGCGATCGGACGTGAGGTGTAGTTCCAGAGGAACTTGTTGCCCACCAGCGGGATTGGGGGAGGCTGCGGCGATCCGACGACCGCGAGGACACGGTCGGTGATGTCCGAGCGTTCCAGCCGCGTCGCCGACATCTCCTCGAACCACGCGCAAAAGGACGCCCAGTCGGCGGGCATGTCCTGCTCCCGGACGCCGTACAGCCGGCCCACCCGACGCATCTCCAGATAGAACTGCTCGACCTCGCCGGGCCGCCAGCCGCGCCCGAGGAGTTTCTGCTGGGTGTACACACCGTGCACCAGGCTCGCGTGAACCCAGTGGAACGCTTCGGGATTCAGTGAACTCCAACGTGATCCGTCGGAGTTCGTGCCCTTGATCGAGCGATGCAGATCCCGGAGGCGGCGTGCCGTGGCGAGCGCCTCCTCCTGTCCGTATACGACGCCCATGATCATGTCGAGGGTGCGCTCGGCGCGCCCGTACGGGTCGGATTCGAAGACCGAGAATTCGCGAACGCCCGTCGCGACGATCGGATGCGCCACGTCGATCAGCAGCCGCCGCGAGGCGCCGAGTACGAACGTCAGGTCGCCGAACACCGACCAGGCGACGGAGTCCGGACCCAGCGGGGGCGGATCGAGGGGCGTGGTCTCGGCATCGGGGCGTGTCTCCACCGCGTTCGTCATGAGATCATTGGTAGCAGAATCGTCTCAGGTGCGATAGTGGACGGATGACCCGTCCCGGTGCGCCGCTACCCAGTCTTTTCGGTCGCGCGATCGAGCGGGTGTCGTCGGCACCGGAGGCGGACGACGGGGTGTTCGACGCCGCGCTCGCCGTACTCGCCGAGCGCGGCACCCGGGCCGCGACGATGGACGACGTGGCCGCGCGCTCGGGCGTCAGCCGCGCGACGCTCTTCCGCCGCTTCGGCGGGAAGGATGCGCTGTTCGAGGCGGCGCTGGCGCGTGCGCTGCGCGGGTTCCTCGAAGAGATCGGCACGGCCTTCCTCACGGTCACCGATCCGGTGGAACGCATCGAGACGGCCTTCGTCGCGTGCCTGCGCTTTCGCCGTCGGTTCATCGCGGGGAACTCGGATCCGGCGCACGGTGCCACCCTGGTGGCGATGCTCTCGACCGGTGATCCCTCGCCCCTCGAACTCGGCCGGCGGTTCATCGCTGCTCGCATCGTGGCCGGTCAGGCGGAGGGTGTCCTGCCTGCGGCGGACGCGGACATCCAGGCCGACGCGATCATCCGCCTGACGCTCAGCTATCTCGTGCTGCCCAGTGCCCTCTACGACCTCGACGACATCGAGGTCGCCCGCTCCGTGGCCCGCGAGGCGATCGCGCCGCTGATCACCGGCATTCCCGGCTGAGCGCCACGGCACTTCGCGGCCGGTCGCCCCTGTTCGGGGCGAGATTTCTGTAACCTCTGGTACCGGGATTGTACCGGGGGTGGTCGAACATCAGCCGACTTATTGAAACACGTTCCTACATATATGTGATATGAACGTGGTGAAACGGCACCGGTGATCGACATCACAACGTACGGTGAAGTCGTTCCGAATATGGATGGTGGGGAGTTCGCGTATGTCAGTCGACGCGTCGGCCGTGATCGTTGCAGTGGCTACGGCCGCAAGCGCCCTGGTACAGGGGGCCGACATTCCGGCGGAGATCAAGGACCAGGTCTCACAGGTCATCGAATCGTTCGAGGCGTCCGCGCCCGGCGTCGACAAGCAGGTATCGGACATGGTTGCGACGCTGCCCGAAGCAGTTCGGCCGGCGGCGCAACAGGCGGTCGTGGACGCTACCAACTCCGTGGCGGCCGCGATCGAACCGCATCTTCCGCCCGAGGCGGCCGCGGCCCTCGTGACACCCCCGGAAAGCGCGGGGCCCCCGCCCGGTCTGGCTCCCGCCGCTCCCGCGCCGCGACCGAATCCCTTCTCGGTGACACCGCCACCCGCGGTCGCGACCGGGCCGGTTGCGCAGGCTCCGGCCGGAGTCACCGTCGGTGGCATCACGCTGCCGTCGATCCCGGCGATCCTGCCCGGAACGAGCCTGGCCCCGATCGGGGCCGTCGCGGTCTTCGCGCCGTGGCTCAAGAAGGCCGGGTCGCTGTGTGAGGGGATCACCGCGCCCGTACTGGCCGCCCTGTACTCGGCCGAGAACGGCTTCCGCTACGGGCCCACCGCGCCGGTGTCGTCGACCGGCGCGAAAGGCCCGGGCCAGTTCATGCCGGGCACGTGGGACGCGTACGGCAAGGACGCGGACGGCGACGGGATCGCCGACGTCCTCGGCATCGCCGATCCGGTGATGGCATCCGGTGCGCTGCTCTGCGACAACTACAAGCTGATCGACGACTGGAAGAAGCGCGGCCTGGTGCAGGGCGACACCCTGGACCTGACACTGGCCGCGTACAACGCCGGTATCGGCGCGGTCCGTCGCTCGGGCGGCATGCCGTCGGGTTCACCCGACTACGAGAACCAGACCAAGCCCTACGTAGCGAAGATCCGCGCGACCGAAGCGGCGTTCTCCCGGTTGCTGTCGCCGTTCCTGGGCCTGGGCCTGCCCGGCATCACCGATACCGGCAACAAGGTCGTCGACCTCGCATTCCGCTTCCTGGGCCTGCCCTACGTGTGGGGCGGCGGCAACATCAACGGTCCGTCCAGTGGCGGCTTCGACTGCTCTGGGCTCACGTCCTACGCCGTCTACGCCGCGACCGGGATCGTGCTGCCGCGCACCTCGGAAACTCAATGGCACGTCGGCACGGAGATCCCGCTGGATCAAGCCCGGCCCGGCGACCTGCTGTTCGGCAACTGGCAGGCCGGGGGACCGGGACATGTCGCCATCTACATCGGCGGCGGCCAGATGGTGCACGCGCCCACGACCGGTGACGTCGTCCGGGTCGGCGCGGTCTTCCCCGACATGAAGGCCCGCAGGATCTTCTGAGTCCGGACGCGAGAAGGCCCCGACCGCACGGTCGGGGCCTTTCTCGGGCGTTCGACAGGACCGGCCGTGGATACACGGCCGTCCGATCAGCCGTGGTACGGCTCCGCGCTGACGAGGGTCACCTTCATGGTGCCTCCGTTGGGCAGGACGTACTCACGCGTCTCGCCGACCTTCGCCTCGAGCAGCGCGCCGCCGAGCGGGGAATTGGGCGAGTAGATCTCGATCTCGTTGCTGCGCGCACCCTCTTCACGGGTCGCGATCAGGAACGTCTCCTTGTCGCTCTCGTCTCCGTCGTAGTACACCGTGACAACCGATCCGGGCAGCGCGACACCGGACCGGGTGGGCGCAACGCCGACCTTCGCGGCACTGAGCAGCTCCTGGAGCTGGCGAATCCGGGCCTCCTGCTGGCCCTGTTCCTCGCGGGCGGCGTGGTAGCCGCCGTTCTCCTTGAGATCGCCTTCTTCGCGGCGCTCGTTGATCTCGGCCGCGATGATGGGACGATTCGCGATGAGCTGGTCGAGTTCTGCCTTGAGTCGGTCGTACGACTCCTGTGTCAGCCAGGTGCCCTGGGTCTCGGTCATCCTCGATCACTTCCTTCGGGTTGGAGCCCCCGGCTCCGTCGACAGGCCGCGCACATGCAGCGACCACGACAGCATGGGCTCCTGATCGTTACCCCCACTGGGTGTGGTGAACGGAGCCGTACTGCCTACTATGCAGCAATACACGGCCCCAAAGGGTGGAACCGTGTATCCGACCATTCTAGCACCAAGGCAGGTCCGGGGACGGAAAGCCGCTGTTCGGTCAGGGCGTGTGCAGATATTCGGGAACGACGAAGCTGCATCCGTACATCTCGCCTGTACCGGGGCGCTGCGAGGTCTTCACCGTGGAATTCAGGACCACCGTTCCGCTGTCGGACGGCGGGACCAGCACCTCGCGACGACCGGTCTCCTGGCCGTCCTTCGACCGGGCCCGGACCACGCAGACCGCCTCCTGCGACGGGTCCCGGCGGGTCACCGTGAACTGGAGATCGACGGTCGAATCGTCGATGACCTCGAAGGTGATGATCTCCGAATCGATCTCCGACCGGCCGAACTGCAGGTACACCACGAACGCCAGGGCCGCACCGACGGCGACACTGAGGGCACCGAGAAGCCACTTGCGGGTGCGCCGGGGCGAACCGCCGGCCGTCGGGTAGCGGTCGGCCGGGTATCTGTCGTTCGCGGTGGTGTTGCTCATCACTTTGCTTTCGTGCCCGCTGCGCGGGCCCGGGGCCACGGCTGACGGAGGACTGGTCAGGTGGAACTATAGGGGAAGGACCGACGTGCCCCGCCTGCGGTGCCGGGCGCGCGGTCGGACAGAGCACACAACGGTGAGGTGGAGGAAACACGTGAGCGGACTACGGCTCATGGCCGTGCATGCCCATCCCGATGACGAGTCGAGCAAGGGTGCCGCCACAACGGCCCGCTACGCGGCCGAGGGGAACGAGGTCCTGGTCGTCACCCTGACCGGTGGCGAACGCGGCGACATCCTCAACCCGGCCATGGACGTCCCGGGCATCCGCGAGCGCATGGAAGAGGTGCGCCGCGAGGAAATGGCAGAGGCCGCCCGGATCCTCGGGGTGCAGCACCGCTGGCTCGGTTTCGTCGACTCCGGCCTGCCCGAGGGCGACCCCAAGCCGCCGCTGCCCGAAGGCTGCTTCGCGCTCGTTCCGCTCGAAGAACCCACCCGCAAGCTCGTCCAGGCCATCCGCGAGTTCCGCCCGCACGTCATGACCACCTACGACGAGAACGGCGGCTACCCGCACCCCGACCACATCCGCTGCCACGAGGTGTCGATGGCCGCCTACGAGGCGGCCGCCGATCCCGACTACCACCCCGAGGACGGCGAGCCGTGGAAGGTTCGCAAGCTGTACTACTCGCACGGCTTCATCCGCCGGCGCATCGAGTTGTTCCGCGACGAGTACGAACGGCGCGGTGAACGCTTCCCGATGGAGGAGTGGCTCAACCGCTGGCGCACCGAACAAGGTGACATCATGGCGCGCGTGACCACCCAGATCACTTGCGGCGACTACTTCCCGCAGCGGGACGACGCGCTGCGCGCGCACGCGACGCAGATCGACCCCAACGGATCGTTCTTCGCGATTCCCCTGGACATTCAGCAGAAGGTGTGGCCGACCGAGGAATTCGAGTTGGCCAAGACCCGCGTGCACACGGTGATCCCCGAGTCGGATCTGTTCGCGGGCATCGAGGACGGACGAGTGCGATGACGATCGGCATGCTGGCAGCGGATGTTCTGGCGCAGGACCCCGCGGGCCCCGAGTTCGGCAAGGCGTCCCCGGTCGGGTTGGCGCTGATCGTCGTCCTGCTCGTCGCAACGGCACTGCTCATCCGGAACATGAACAAGCGGATCGGGAAGCTGCCCGAGACGTTCCAGCCCGAGCATCCCGAGCCCGATCAGGCCGCCGACGAGGGCACCGACCGGGGCGCGGCCACCGCGCCGGGCACGGAGAAGACCACGTCGGAGGTCGAGGGCACCGAAAAGAAGGGGTCCGAGAGCAAATAGCTCTCGCTTGTCACGAGCCCGACGCCGCTCGGCGTGGCAGGCTCGGAACCATGGCCAACCGCCTCCGCCACAGCACCTCGCCCTACCTGCAGCAGCACGCCGACAACCCGGTGCACTGGCAGGAGTGGACCGACGCGGCTCTCGCCGAGGCGCGGGAGCGCGACGTGCCGATCCTGCTGTCCATCGGCTACGCGGCATGCCACTGGTGTCACGTGATGGCGCACGAGTCGTTCGAGGACGAGGCGACCGCGGCCGTCATGAACGAGAACTTCGTGTGCATCAAGGTCGATCGGGAGGAACGACCCGACCTGGACGCGGTGTACATGAACGCCACCGTCGCCACGACCGGACACGGTGGCTGGCCGATGACGTGCTTCCTCACCGCCGACGGTGCCCCGTTCTACTGCGGCACCTACTACCCGAACGTCGCACGCGGTGGCATGCCGTCGTTCACCGAACTGCTCCACGCCATCACCCACACCTGGCGGACCCGCCGCGACGACGTGGCCGGCGCGGCCCGTGCGGTGGTCGCGGAACTGCAGCGCAGCAGCAGTGGGCTGCCGGAGGGTGCCCGACCCGTCGACGCCGCGCTGCTCGACGTGGTCGCCGGCACCGTCGCAGCCGACGAGGATCGTACCCACGGCGGGTTCGGGGGCGCTCCGAAGTTCCCGCCGTCGGCGCTGCTCGAAGGGCTGCTGCGCAGCTACGAACGCAGCGGAACGGCGGAGACGCTCGCGGTCGTCGAACGCACGGCCGACGCGATGGCACGCGGCGGCATCCACGACCGGCTCGCCGGGGGTTTCGCCCGGTACAGCGTCGACGCGGCCTGGGTGGTGCCGCACTTCGAGAAGATGCTCTACGACAACGCGCTGCTGCTGCGGGTGTACGCCCACCTCGCACGTATCACCGGGCGGGACGCGTCGCGGCGCGTCGCCGAGGGCATCGCGGGGTTCCTGCTGCGGGACCTGGGCACCGGCGAAGGCTGCTTCGCCTCCGCGCTGGACGCCGACACCGCAGGCGTCGAAGGCCTCACCTACGTGTGGACGCCGGCGCAACTGATCGAGGTCCTCGGCCCGGACGACGGCGCGTGGGCCGCGCGGCTCTACGAGGTCACCGAGGCCGGCACGTTCGAGGACGGCATGTCGGTGCTGCAGTTGCCGTCCGACCCAGACGATGCCGCACGCGCCGAGCGGGTACGCGCGCGGCTGCTCGAGGCCCGGCAGTCCCGGCCGCAACCGGGACGCGACGACAAGGCCGTCACGGCCTGGAACGCATTCGCCGTCACCGCACTCGCCGAGGCCGGCGCCGCATTCGGGCGCGCGGACTGGATCGACGCCGCCGCGACCTGCGCGCGTCGCCTCTTGGAGACGCATGTCGTCGACGGCCGGCTGCGGCGCGCGTCGCTCGGCGGTGTCGTCGGTGCACCCGTCGGCGTGCTCGAGGACCACGGGGCCCTGGTCACCGCGCTGCTCGCGTTGTACCAGGCGACCGGCGACCCGTCGTGGATCGCACCGGCACGCGACCTGGCCGACATCGCGCTCGAGCATTTCGCCGACCCAAACCGGCCGGGCAGCTGGTTCGACACCGCCGACGACGCGGAGACGCTCGTCGCGCGGCCCCGCGACCCGATCGACGGCGCCACCCCGTCGGGTGCGGCGCTCGTGACCGAGGCGCTGCTGACGCTGTCCGCGGTCGTGGAGGACGGTGGTCGCTACCGGGAGGCCGCCGACGAGGCGCTCACCACCGCCACGTTGCTGCTCGAACGGGCACCCCGATCGGCCG
Organism: Rhodococcus sp. O3; assembly: GCF_048897285.1. Taxonomy (NCBI): domain Bacteria; kingdom Bacillati; phylum Actinomycetota; class Actinomycetes; order Mycobacteriales; family Nocardiaceae; genus Rhodococcus; species Rhodococcus sp. O3. The sequence continues at coordinate 15,357 of NZ_JBMBTE010000005.1, read as the reverse complement.
GGCACTGGCTCACGGTCGCCGAGGCCGCGGTGCGCGGTCCGATCCAGGTGGCCGTCGTCGGTGGGGGAGACCTGCTCGACGTCGCGCGGCGGACAGCTCCGGGCGGATCGCTCGTGGTGGGCGGTGAACCGGAGTCGTCGCCGTTGTTCGCGGATCGGTCGCTCGTCGACGGAGCGCCGGCGGCCTACGTGTGCCGCGGTTTTGTGTGCGACCGGCCGGTGACCTCGGCGTCGGATCTGGCGGAGGCGCTGGCCGCCGGGTGACCGGTCACGCCCACGCAGATGCGTCGCGGTAGCCGAGGAAGTCGCCTGCGCTGGTGACCGGGGCTTCGAGCATGCCCGCGCACGCGTCGATGAGGAAGTTGGCGAACCCGGTCCAGTCCGGGTCCACGTCCTCTCGCTCGAGGCGGTCCTCGTAGTCGGCGCACGCATCGACGACCAACCGGCCCAGCAGCCACGAACGTCCGGTGTACACCGACTCCGGGAGCTCGGACACGTGTGCCCGGACCCGCTGGACGAGATCCTCCACGATCGGGTCCGCGATGGTGTTCGCAGCGACGGTCTCGACCATCGACGGCACGGTCCTGAGCTGCTGGAGGAACCGGGCCCGCCAGCTCGGGACGGGCATCGACGCGAGCTGATCTGTGAAGGGAATGATGAAGCAGATCAACAGGTCCCGCAATCCGGGCTCGGGTCCCAGCTGTGCGACGAGCTCTCTGCGCCGAGCTCCGGCGTCCTCGGAGTAGCGCAGGAGCGTGGCGCGCACGAGTTCGTCCCGGCTACCGAAGTGGTAGCTCACGGCGGAGTGGTTCGCGTTGCCCGCGTGTTCGGCGATGCGCCGGTTCGACACCGCGTCGACTCCGAAGGTGGCGAACAGTTCCTCTGCCGAATCGAGCAGTGCTCGTCGTGCTTGGTCGCCGTAACTGCCCACGATTGGTCCCGTCTCTTTCTCTCGCTCGGGTGACAGTGTGCCCCGAGGCCGGGTGGGACGAAGGTCACCAGGGCCCGGCTTGGCCACTTTAAGACACTCGGCGTAACTTTTTAAGTCAATCAGCGTATTTCCCGGATCGGCCCAGGCCGTGGAGACGACCGGGTCGCCAGGGCATCGAGGAGTTCCGCATTGACCGACACCATCGCGCTCGAGAAGAACAGCCCACCGGGCGGCGAACCCACCGAGGCCGAACTCGCCCGCGCCCGTAAGGAACACATCGGGCGCTACGTCGCGATCTTCGTGATGCCGTTTCTGATGGTCGGGATGATGATCACCGGGTACCTGTACGCGATGCACGCGCCGGCACCGCACGACATGCCGATCGCCGTCGCCGGTCCCACCCAGCAGGTCTACGACTTCGCACGTGCACTCGAGGACGCGGATCCGGACGCCGTCGACGTCCGGATCGTCGCCGACGACGCGGCGGCGCGCGACCTCGTGCTGGCCCGCGAGGTCTCGGGTGCGGTCTCGCTGTCCGACGCGGGCACCGCGACCGTTTACACCGCGGGCGCGGCGGGGGCGTCGCAGTCGTCGCTGGTCACCGGGCTGCTGGCCCCGCAGGCCCTCGGTCAGGGCCTCGATCTCACCGCCGAGGACCTCGCTCCGCTGCCGGACAACGACATGGCCGGCCTGGGCGTCATGTTCATGGCGCAGGCACTGATGCTCGCGGGCTACATGCCGCTGAGCATCATGCTGTCCAACTCTCCCGAGCTGTTACGGTTCCGTCGCATCGTGCCGTTGCTCGCCGGGTGGTCCGTCCTGATCGGCACCCTCGTGTGGCTCGTCGCCGGGCCGATCCTCGGCGTGATCCAGGGCCACACCGCGACCGTGCTGGGAATCTGCTGGCTCTCCATCTTCGCCGTGGGCTCGGTGCAGTTGTTCCTGACCCGGATCATCGGACCGATGGCGGTCCTGGCGGGCATGCTCTTCGTCATGGTTCTCGGCGTCCCCGCCTCGAACCTGGGCATGTCGGTGTACTCGTTGCCGTCGATCTACTCACGTCTGCACGGCTTCCTGCCCACCGCGGCCGCAGGGGAGTCCCTGAGGTCGGTCCTGTACTTCGGCGGGGAAGGACTCGGAGGCCATCTCCTGGTCCTGGTCCTCGGTGCCGTGCTCGCGCTGGCCGCGACCCTCGGTGTCGACGCCCTGAAGCGTCGCCGCAACCCCGATGCGGGTGACCCCGAGATCACGATGCCCTCGCTCACCAACGGGCCGCGTCCCGGAAGCGATCGCGTCCGCTACCTCACCCTGGCGTTCTTCCCCTTCGCGATGGTCGTGCTGATGCTCTCGATCATGCTCGGCGCGATGTACCAGCCGACGCCGCGCGAGATGCCCGTGACCGTGGTCGCCGGGACGACCGAGCAGGCCGGCCAGGTGGTTGCCGGTCTCGAGCAGAACATGGCGGGTCTGTTCGATCTGCGCACCTCCGACTCGCTCGACGAAGCGCGCGCCGAGGTTCAGGACCGCACGATCGTGGCGGCCTTCGTCCTGCCGTCCGCCGCGGCGCCCACCGCGACCCTGATCACCAACGAGGCCGCCGGCATGAGTCAGCGGCAGGTTGTGCAGCGGGTCTTCGACCAGGTCGCCGGCGGCATACAGGTGCCCCTCACTGTGGAGAACGTCGCCCCTCTGCCGGACTCCGACACGATGGGCACGGTCACGCTCTACGTCGCGATGGGCTGGATCATGTCCGGTTTCATGGTGGTCGTCGTGGCCGGCGGCGCGCAGCCCGCTGCGATGGTGCTGCGGCGCATGCTGCCCATCGCCGCGGGGTGGGCGCTGTTCATGCCGGCTGTGCTGTGGGTGATCGCCGACCCGATCACCGGAGCCGTCGACGGGCACTTCCTGCCGCTGTACGGGGTGGGGATCGTCGCGACGTTCACGACCTCGATGTTCACCTTGGCGCTGCACCGCCTGTTCGGTCTGCTCGCCGTCATCCCCGCGGTCGGGATCCTGATGTTCGTCGGCGTGCCGGCCTCGAACGGGGCCATGTCGATGTACATGACGCCGCAGATCTTCAAGTTCCTGCACGGCGTGCTGCCGATGCCGGCGGCGGTGGAGTCGGTCCGCTCGATCCTGTATTTCGGAGGCGACGCCGTCGGGTCGCACCTGGTCACCTTCGTGATCTGGGGCCTGGTGTCGTTGCTGTGCGTCGTGGCGATCGATGCCGTCCGGGCGCGGAAGCAGCCCGCCGGGCAGGCGATCGACGCCTGAACCGCTCCGAACTCCGAAGCACACCCCGGGCGTATCTCGCCGGCCGGGGTTTCTTCGTTCAGGCGACCACGGCCGGTTCAGGCGAACACGACGAGCCAGACTGCGACCGCATGGCACAGGGCCGCGAGCACGGTTGCGGCGTGGAAGAACTCGTGGTGCCCGAACGTGTGCGGCCACGGATTCGGCCACTTCGTCGCGTACAGCACCGCGCCGACGCTGTAGAGGATGCCGCCGATCAGCAGGAGCAGCATCGGGACCAGCCCGGCCGTGTCGACCACCGTGCCGGCGACCGGGACGATCGCCCAGCCGAGCAGCAGATACAGGGGCACGCCGACCCAGCGAGGTGCGGTCGGCCACAGCATCTTCAGCGCCACACCCGCCACCGCGCCCGACCACACCACGATCAGGAGGGTGCGGCCGGTGTCCGGCGGGAGCGCGAGGGTCGCGAACGGCGTGTAACTGCCGGCGATGAACAGGAAGATCATCGAGTGGTCGGCGCGCTTCATCCACATGCGGGCACGGGGATCGTGCCAGTGCACCCGGTGATAGAGGGCGCTGACGCCGAACACCCCGCACACCGTGAGGCTGTAGATCGCGGTCGCGATGCCCGCGGGTGGTTCGGCGATCGTCGCGGCCAGCGTGACGAGCACGACGCCCGCGATCACCGAGACGGCGAACGCCCACAGATGGATCCATCCCCGCATCCGCGGCTTGACCGGCAGTTCGTCGATCCCGAACACCGCCATGGGCCCGACCCCCTTCGTACTGCTCGGTAACCTACGCAACCGTAGGTTCTGGTTGGAATGTCACGTTACCCCTGTGTCGCCCGCGACGCGTGTGGGTGTGACCACCATCGCGACCGGAGGGTCCGGTGGGCGTAGTGTGACCCCCGTGGTGATGTCGGGGTGAATGCGCGCGGGGTGTTGTATCAGCTGTACGAACGGCGTCTGCTGCGCCAACTCGAAGGTGCTCAGCACCCGCGGCACGTCGCCGTCATGTGTGACGGCAACCGTCGCTGGGCCCGGGAGAACGGTTTCACCGACGTCAGTCACGGCCACCGCGCCGGCGCCCGCAAGATCGCCGAACTGCTGCACTGGTGCGACGCGGCGGGCATCGAGACCGCGACGATCTACCTGCTGTCCACCGAGAATCTGCGCCGCGAACCCGAAGAACTCGACGTCCTGCTCGAGATCATCACCGACGTCGTGGAGGAGATCTCCGGACCGGATCAGAACTGGAGCGTCAAGATCGTCGGCACGCTGGAGTTGCTGCCCGAGGAGCAGGCCCGCCGGCTCAGCGAAGCCGCCTGCCGCACCGAAGGACGCACCGGCACCCACGTCAACGTCGCCGTCGGCTACGGCGGGCGACAGGAGATCGTCGACGCCGTCCAGTCGCTGCTGCGGGAGAAGCAGGCCGCCGGACTGTCCGGTGAGGAACTGATCGAGTCCGTCACCGTCGACGCCGTCGACGGGCACCTCTACACCTCCGGCCAGCCCGACCCCGACCTCGTCATCCGGACGTCGGGGGAGCAGCGGTTGTCCGGGTTCCTGTTGTGGCAGAGCGCGTACTCGGAGATCTGGTTCACCGAGGCCTACTGGCCGGAGTTCCGTCGCGTCGACTTCCTGCGCGCCCTACGCGATTTCGCTGCCCGGCACCGCCGTTTCGGGGCGTAGCACCGGGTAGCCGCCCCCGTGCCCGTGCGCGTTTCCGGTAGCAGCCGCTGCCGGAAACGCGCACGAGGGGCGAGGGTCAGAGCTTGCGCAGCCGCAGCCGGTTGATGGCGTGGTCGGCGTCCTTGCGCAGCACGAGCGTCGCGCGCGGACGGGTCGGCAGGATGTTCTCGACCAGGTTCGGCAGGTTGATCGAGTGCCAGATCTCCTTGGCCGCGTTCACCGCATCGCGATCGGACAGGTTCGCGTAGTGGTGGAAGTGCGCGTCCGGATTCGCGAACGACGTCTTGCGCAGCGCGAGAAACCGTTCCACGTACCACTTTTCGATGTCCTCGATGCGGGCGTCGACGTAGATCGAGAAGTCGAACAGGTCCGAGACCATCAGGCGCGGACCGGTCTGCAGGACGTTGAGGCCCTCGATGATGAGGATGTCCGGCTGCCGAACCACGTGGTACTGACCGGGAATCACGTCGTACGAGATGTGCGAGTACACCGGCGCCGCGACCTCCGCGGCACCCGACTTGACCTCCGTCACGAAACGCAGCAGCTTCCGGCGGTCGTAGCTTTCGGGAAAACCCTTGCGATGCATGATGTTCCGACGGATCAGCTCTTTGGTCGGATACAGGAATCCGTCGGTGGTGACCAGATCGACACGGGGATGGTGATCCCAGCGCGCGAGCAGTGCCTGCAGCACACGCGCGGTGGTGGACTTGCCGACGGCGACCGAGCCGGCGACCCCGATCACGAACGGCACCTGTTGGTCCGGGTGCTTTTCCCCGAGGAACGTCGCGGTCGCGGCGAACAACCGCTGCCGGGCCGCGACCTGGAGGTGGATCAATCGCGACAGCGGCAGGTACACCTCGGCGACCTCCGCGAGATCGATCTGCTCGCCGAGGCCGCGCAGGCCGATGAGTTCGTCCTCGGTGAGCACCAGCGGCGTTGCCTTGCGCAGCGTCCGCCACTGCTTGCGGTCGAACTCGACGTACGGGCTCGGCTCGCTCAGACGTGCCATCGACACGATCCTTCCGTGGCTAGCGAACCGGCAGTGCAACCCGGGTGCGGCTTGCGACGAAGGAAGTCCATGCACCGAATTGTGCGCGCTGCCACAGGGGCGTGTCCGCCCGGGGTCCCGCATCGGAGTGTCCGGCCACGTCGCGACGCCGCGCGAACGACTAGTGTTCGGAAGCATGGGATCGGACGGTTTCGTGCGTGAATATCTGCTGCTCGGGCTCGCTTTCGACCGGCTCGAGGAGGGCTTCGTCGACGCGTACACCGGCGACGCATCGCTGCGCCGCCAGGTGGAGAACGCGCCGAAACCGGATCCTCGTGACCTATCCCACACCGCGAACCGGCTCCGCGCGGAACTGGCGAGCGCCGGACTGTCCGACGAACGCACCCGGTTCCTCGACGTGCACCTGCGTGCCATGGAGTGCTCGGCGCGCAAATTCGCAGGTGAGGACATCGCTTTCGTCGACGAGGTCGAGGCGTACTTCGACGTGCGCATCGCACCCGGCAACGAGGACGACTACCGCGACGCGCATCGTCGCCTCGACGCGCTGCTCCCCGGATCAGGACCGCTCGCCGAACGCCTGCAGGCCCACCGCAAGAGCGAGATCGTGCCCGCCGACCGGCTCGCCGAATGCGTCGAGGCGTTCTCCAGCGCACTGCGCGACAAGGTCCGGGCCGTGTACCCGCTGCCCGAGACCGAGCAGATCGAATACGAGGTGGTCGGCGACAAACCGTGGTCGGGTTTCAACTACTACCTGGGTGACTACCGCTCCCGCGTGGCGATCAACTCCGATCTCGAGCAGCACATGTCGCACCTGCCGCGCCTGATCGCGCACGAGGCGTACCCGGGGCACCACACCGAGCACTGCCGCAAGGAAGCCGGTCTGGTCGCCGGCGGGCAGGCCGAGCAGACGCTGTTCCTGGTGAACACGCCGCAGTGCCTCATGGCGGAGGGCCTGGCCGACCTCGCGCTCGAGGCGATCGTCGGCCCGGGATGGGGCCGGTGGGCTCAGGAGATCTACGCCGACCTCGGCCTGCGTTTCGACGGCGAACTCGCGGAGCAGCTGCACGACGCGTCCGCGGGCCTTCTGTCGGTGCGTCAGGATGCCGCGCTGCTGCTGCACGACCGCGGTCGCAGCCACGACGACGTCGCCGCGTTCCTGCAGCGCTGGTCGCTGTCGACCCCGGAACGGGCACGGCAGTCGCTGCGGTTCCTCTCCTCGCCGCTGTGGCGCGCGTACATCAGCACGTACGTGGAGGGGTACCGGCTGCTCGGCGGTTGGCTAGAACAGGTTCCGGCCGGTGCCGAGCGTGCCGAACGGTTCCGCCGGCTGCTCGACGAACCGCTGGTGCCGAGTTCGCTGCGGTGACCTCGATCACGGCGGGGTCCCGGGTTCCTGGTTTCGGGATGCGCTTCGTAGACTGGAGGTCGTATCCTGCCGCCCCCAGCTTGGAGAATCCTCGATGACCACCGTGCCTGGCACCGACGTCAACACTGCCTCGCTCGCCGATCTCGACCCGGAAGTCGCGCAGGCGATGGCGGGTGAGTTGTCCCGTCAGCGCGACACCCTCGAGATGATCGCGTCGGAGAACTTCGTTCCGCGCGCCGTGCTGCAGGCGCAGGGCAGCGTGCTGACCAACAAGTACGCCGAGGGCTACCCGGGTCGCCGCTACTACGGCGGCTGCGAGAACGTCGACATCGTCGAGGACCTCGCGCGCAACCGCGCCAAGGAACTGTTCGGTGCCGATTTCGCGAACGTGCAGCCGCACTCCGGCGCCCAGGCGAACGCCGCGGTGCTCATGGCGCTGATGACGCCGGGCGAGAAGCTCCTCGGCCTCGACCTCGCGCACGGTGGCCACCTCACCCACGGCATGAAGCTGAACTTCTCCGGCAAGCTGTACGACGTCGCGTCCTACGGGGTCAGCAAGGAAGACCACCGCATCGACATGGACGAGGTCCGCGACATCGCGCTGCGGGAGAAGCCGAAGGTCATCGTCGCCGGCTGGTCGGCGTACCCGCGTCACGAGGACTTCGCCACGTTCCGGTCGATCGCGGACGAGGTCGGCGCCTACTTGTGGGTCGACATGGCCCACTTCGCCGGTCTGGTCGCTGCCGGCCTGCACCCGTCGCCGGTGCCCTACGCCGACGTCGTGTCCACCACCGTGCACAAGACCCTCGGCGGACCCCGCTCGGGTCTGATCCTGGCCAAGCAGGAGTGGGCGAAGAAGATCAACTCGGCGGTGTTCCCGGGCCAGCAGGGCGGACCGCTCATGCACGCGATCGCCGCGAAGGCCGTCGCCCTGAAGATCGCCGCGGGCGAGGAGTTCAAGGATCGTCAGCGGCGCACGCTCTCGGGCGCGAAGATCCTCGCCGAGCGCCTGTCCCAGGCGGACGTCGCCGACAAGGGCATCTCGGTGCTCACCGGTGGCACCGACGTGCACCTGGTGTTGGTGGACCTGCGCAACTCGGAGCTCGACGGCCAGCAGGGTGAGGACGCGCTGCACGAGGTCGGCATCACCGTCAACCGCAACGCCGTGCCGTTCGACCCGCGTCCGCCGATGGTCACCTCCGGCCTGCGCATCGGCACCCCGGCGCTCGCGACCCGCGGATTCGGCGACGAGCAGTTCACCGAGGTCGCCGAGATCATCGCGCAGACCCTGATCGGTGGCGCCGACGTCGACGCGCTGCGCGCCCGCGTGAGCAAGCTGGCTCAGGATGTGCCGCTGTACCAGGGCCTGGAGGACTGGACGCTCATCTGATCACCCGCCCGCGTTAACACGTTCTTCACCGACACGCCCCGCGCTCATCGAGCGTTCGGGGCGTGTCGGCGTTAGCGTCGACGTTGTAGCCGACACAGTTGCCGGCTACACGGGAGGTCCTGGTCGTGGCTGAGGCAATCAGTGCGAGGGGCCGGCACCCGGCCCTCGTGTCCGTAGCGGACACCCGGGACGACCGGCCCACCGAGAAAGACACTTGCGTGGTGCCGCGCAGGTCTAGGAGCCTCACGTGACCGCAACACGCTCCGTCCCCGCTCGCACCGGCGATCGCTCCGCGAAGTCCGCTGCGAAGAAGTCCTCGGTCCGCACGTACGTGCTGGACACTTCGGTGTTGCTCTCCGATCCGTGGGCGGTGACCCGCTTCGCAGAACACGAGGTGGTGCTCCCCCTGGTCGTGATCGGGGAACTCGAGGGCAAAAGGCACCATCACGAACTGGGCTGGTTCGCACGCGAATCGCTTCGGCTGCTCGACGATCTGCGCCTCGAGCACGGTCGTCTCGACCAGCCGATCCCGATCGGTGACGCCGGCGGCACTCTGCACGTGGAGCTGAACCACACCGATCCGTCGGTGCTGCCCGCCGGGTTCCGCACCGACGACAACGATTCCCGGATCCTGGCATGTGCGCTCAATCTCGCCGCCGGCGGCCGGGACGTGGTGCTGGTCAGCAAGGACATCCCGTTGCGGGTGAAGGCGGGCGCCGCGGGTCTGCCCGCCGACGAGTACCACGCGCAGGACGTGGTGATCTCCGGCTGGACGGGCATGACCGAACTCGATGTCGACCGGTCCGTGATCGACACTCTGTTCTCCGAGGGAGTCATCGACCTCGACGAGGCACGGGACCTTCCGTGCCACACGGGAATTCGGATGCTCGGTGGGGCGTCGAGCGCGTTGGGCCGGGTGACTCCGGACAAGCGGGTGCAGCTCGTGCGCGGCGACCGTGAAGCCTTCGGGCTGCACGGGCGTTCCGCGGAACAGCGTGTGGCGCTGGACCTTCTGCTCGACGATTCGGTCGGCATCGTGTCCCTGGGTGGAAAGGCCGGCACCGGTAAATCGGCGCTCGCGCTGACCGCCGGGCTGGAAGCGGTGCTCGAGCGGCGCACTCAGCGCAAGGTCGTGGTGTTCCGCCCGCTCTACGCGGTCGGCGGCCAGGATCTCGGCTACCTGCCGGGCAGCGAGAGCGAGAAGATGGGGCCGTGGGCGCAGGCGGTGTTCGACACCCTCGAGGGACTGGCGAGCCCCGCCGTGATGGACGAAGTGATCAGCCGTGGCATGCTGGAAGTGTTGCCGCTCACGCATATTCGCGGTCGGTCGCTGCACGACTCGTTCGTCATCGTCGACGAAGCGCAGTCCCTCGAACGCAACGTGCTGCTCACGGTGCTCTCACGGCTGGGGTCCGGTTCGCGGGTCGTGCTCACCCACGACGTCGCGCAGCGCGACAACCTGCGGGTGGGTCGGCACGACGGCGTCGCCGCGGTCATCGAGAAGCTCAAGGGGCATCCGCTGTTCGCACACGTGACCCTCACCCGCAGCGAGAGGTCGCCGATCGCCGCGCTGGTCACCGAGATGCTCGAGGAATTCGCCCCCGGAGCCTGACACCCGCTGGGTGACGGGGACATCCATCCGCTCTCACCGGGTGGATGTCCCTGTCGCCCGCGGTTTCGTGGTCGTTCAGGCGGGGCCGAGCTCGGCCTCGAGGACCTCCTGGGTGACGCGCATCGCAGCGAGGGCGGCGGGGGAGCCGCAGTAGGCGGCCGAATGGATGACGGCTTCGGTGATCTCGGTGCGCGTCAGGCCGTTTCGGAGAGCGCCGCGGATGTGGCCGCGCAGCTCGTTCTCGGCGCGAAGGGCGATGAGCATGCCGATGTTGAGCAGGCTGCGGCTGCGGCGATCGAGACCGGGACGGGTCCATACCGCGCCCCACGCGTGCTCGGTCACGAACTCCTGCAAGGCCTCCGAATCCGTGCCACGGGCACGGTCGAACGCGCGCTCGACGAAGTCGTCGCCCATCACCTCCCTGCGGACCTCGAGTCCGGCCTCGAAACCGGGGGTGCGCTCGGCGTCGCTCATCGTACTGCTCCCTGTTCACACCGCCGAACGGTTCGGCGGCGTCGAGAATTCTACGACCGGCGCAGTACCGCCCGGAGGACACCGGTCGCAGTGGCTCCCAGGAAGGTGGCCATGTCGTAGCGGTCGCGCCACACGCGGATCCGCCCGTCGCGCACCTCGAACGTGCCGCACACCCAGAACGGGATCGACACCCGGCCCATCCGCAACACGTCGGTGCGCTCGGTCAGCACCGCGCCGTTCCCGTCGTCGGCGATGTGGTGCATCACCACCTCCAGGCCGACCGAAGGGCGGGACATTCCTTCGAGCACGCGGCTGACCCTCGGGAGGCCGCGCACCGTCGGCAGCCCGGTGTTGTACCAAGCGATTTCGGGATCGAGGAGGGAGACTGCGGTGGCGATGTCGGATGCCGCCAGTGCGTCGAGGAAGTTGCGCACCACCGCGATCGCGGACTGGGAAGTGGTCGTGTCGGATGTGGTCATGATGCTCCCTGTCGTGTGAAGGTTCCCATGCCGTAGGTGTTCCAGTATTCGAACGTCACCGCATCGGGGGTGAACGTCGCGGTCGAGATCGTCCCGTCCGGGGCGTTCTCGCCGGTGACTTCGAACGTGAACACGTCACCGTCCCAGTGGGTCAGCGGATAGGTCTGGCCCACCGGCCCGATCGTGAGCACGAGACTGCCGTCCCGCTGGTCGATGCGTGCCGGTCCGAAGTACGGATTGTCGTAGACCCCGGCGTATTCGTCGAGGGGCTTCGCCGGTGCCGGATCCGTGGGCGGCGCCTGGCCGACCAGCGAACCCTTCGGGTCGGCGTAGGTCGAATATGCCTTCTCGTACAGCCCAGCCCAGTTCTCGCGGATCTCCCCGAACTGCACCAGGTCGACGAATTCGGCATTGAGCGTGTCGGGGACCCCGATCGGCGCGGCGTTGGTGAGCGTGACGATCGCGACGTCGGCCGACGGCACCGCGGTGAACGCCGTGGCAGCGCCGAGTGCGAACGCCCCCGCGTGACCGACCGAGGTCCGTCCCGACGCGAGCGTTCCGACGTTGAACCCGTAGCCGTAGAAGCCGCCGCGGCTGTCCGGGGTCGCGGGTGCACGCGACACCACCTGCGGAGACAGTGCGGGTTGCAGCGCCGACGCCTCGATGACGGTGCGTCCCTCGAACTGTCCGTCGGCGAGCAGCATGGTGAGCCATTTCGCCACGTCGTTCACCGACGAGGAGATCCCGCCCGCCGGCGACTGCTCGTCCGGATCGCGGACCTCCCGCGCGACGTACTCGCCGTCGACCAGCATGTGCCCCGGTGCCCGGTTGTCCCGTGCGGTGAAGTCGTCGAATCGTGAACTGGTCGAGTTCATTCCGAGCGGTTCGTACAGCACTCGCTGCGACAGGTCGGTCCAGTCCGCGCCCGCCGCGTCCGCGACCGCCTGGGCTGCCGTGGTCACACCGAAGTTCGTGTAGTCGTAGGTGATACGGAAAGGCGAGAGGGGAAGCAGCCGCAGCCGTTCGAGAATCTGCGCGCGATCGTAGCCGAGATCCTCGAGGTCGTCGCCCGCGTGATCGGGCAGCCCCGAACGGTGCGCGTACAGGTCCCCGACGGTGACGTGTTCGGTGACATACGGTTCGGCGAGCGCGAACGCCGGAAGATGCTCGATCACGGGATCGTCCCAGCCGACCACACCGGCACCGACCTGCTGGGCGACGACGGTCGCCCCGATCGATTTCGACATCGACGCGAGCTGGAACACCGTGTCGGCATCGACCGGCTCGTCGGAACCGGCCGCGCGGACACCGAAACCCTTCGCATACACGGTTTCCCCGTCGTGCACGACCGCGACCGCCATGCCCGGGATCCCGGTGCGATCCAGCAGTTTCTGTGCGAGGCCGTCGAGCTGCGCGATCGCGTCGTCGATCTGCCCGTCCGGAATGGGAACTCCCGCAACCTGGTCGGGCGCGAGGTCGGCGGTCTCGGCGGGTTGCGACGGGGGTCGGTCGCGATCGCTCGTGTCGATAGTGACGCAGCCGGTCGTCGAGGCCGCGAGAGCGAGCACGACACCGAGCGCGAAGCGAGGGAATGCACGCATGAGCGACCTTTCCGTCGGTCGGATGATAGTCCCGCGCGAGCCTGCCTGTCGGCGAAAGCGTACCCCCGGGTCCGGGAACTGCAACGATTCGGACGAGTCTGTGCGGAATCGCGACGAGGCGCGCGAGGGGATGGCAGCGTGCGAAGGGACGCACGCGTAGTGCACAGCCGTGTAGTTCAGCAGTGAGGAGTCAGCCGTGAAGGGAATCCCACGACGAGTCGCCACCGCCGCCGCCGCGGTCGCCGCCGTCGGACTGGTGGTCGCGGGCTGCAGCGACGAGAACGACACCACCTCCGAGAGCGCCTACCAGAGTGAGACCAGTGCCGCCGAATCCGCGCAGTCCGCTGTGGAGTCGGCGGCGGAGAGCGCCCAGTCCGCGGTCGAGAGCGCTGCCGAGAGCGCCGTGAGCGCCGCCGAGAGTGCCGGGAACGAGATCGCCGGTGACGCGACCACCGTGGTGGCCGGCCCCGACGGTCAGGAATACGAGATCAGCGGCGCTGTCCTCGACAAGTACAACGAGACCGGGGGAGCGGCCGGCCCGCTCGGCCCGCCGACCGGAAGCCAGGAGAGCATCGGCGACGGCAGCATCGGCGAATTCGAAGGTGGCATCATCGCGTGGAGTCCGGACACCGACGCCCACATCGTGTGGGGCGAGATCCGGGTCGCGTGGGAGGCCGCCGGTGGTGCCGCCGGCGACCTCGGTTTCCCCACCAGCGACGAACATCCCATCCCGGGCGGTGTGCAGAGCGATTTCGAGATGGGTCACATCACCTTCATCGACGGCAGGACCGAGGTCGTCGCCAACTAGCGCCGCCGCGTGGGCCGGGACGTTTGGCGTCCCCCGGGTGCGGGAAGCCGACCGTCATGGCTACCTACAGAGTGATCAACCCGGCCGGCGACGTCGTGGACATCCGCGACATCGAGAGCGCGGAGGACGCGCACGCCTGGTTCGTCGACCAGCGAGCCGACAACAGCGAACTCGGCTGGCGGATGGAGGCCCAGCACGAGGACGGCACGTGGCACTTCTTCGACGACACGGAGGGTGCGGCGCAGTGACCCGAGCGCCGCACCCGTCCTCGTCTAGGAGTCGCGCTCGACGTTCGTCATCGCGAGCACGTCGAGGCGCCGGTCCAGTTCCTCCTCGCTGAGGCCGTTGCCGATCAGGCCCCGGTCGACGACGGTCTGCCGGATCGTCTTCTTCTCCTTCAACGCCTGTTTCGCGACCGCTGCGGCCTCCTCGTATCCGATCGCCGAATTCAGGGGCGTCACGATCGACGGCGACGATTCCGCCAGCGTCCGCAGATGTTCGACATTCGCCTCCAGCCCGGTGATGCACCGGTCGGCGAACAGCCGGGACACGTTCGCGAGCAGGCGCATCGATTCGAGCAGGTTCCGCGCCATCACCGGGATGTACACGTTCAGCTCGAACGCGCCGGCCGCGCCGCCCCACGCGACCGTGGCATCGTTCCCCACGACCTGCGCCGCGACCTGCGTGACTGCTTCGGGCAGAACAGGATTGACCTTGCCGGGCATGATGGAGCTGCCCGGCTGCAGGTCGGGCAACCGGATCTCACCGAGCCCGGTCAGCGGACCGGACCCCATCCACCGGATGTCGTTCGCGATCTTCGTCAGCGACACCGCGATCGTGCGCAGCGCACCCGACGCCTCGACGAGCCCGTCACGCGCGGCCTGCGCTTCGAAACTGTCGCGGGCGGGGCGCAACTCTTCGACGCCGGTGGACTTGACGAGTTCGGCGACGACCAGCCCACCGAACCCCTCGGGGGCGTTGAGCCCGGTGCCGACGGCGGTGCCGCCGATCGGCAGCTCTCCGAGTCGCGGCAGGCACGCCTGCACCCGTTCGATCCCGGCTTCGACCTGCCGGGCATAGCCCCCGAACTCCTGCCCGAGCGTCACCGGAACGGCGTCCATCAGATGCGTGCGCCCGGACTTGACGACGGTGCGCCACTCGGTGGCCTTCGCGGTCAGCGCGGCGTGCAGGTGCTCGAGCGCGGGAATCAGGTCGTGCACCGCGGCTTCGGTGGCGGCGACGTGCGTCGAGGTGGGGAAGGTGTCGTTCGACGACTGCGACATGTTGACGTCGTCGTTGGGATGCACCGTCACCCCGTTGCGGGCGGCGATCGACGCGATGACCTCGTTGGCGTTCATGTTCGAGCTGGTGCCCGAGCCGGTCTGGAAGACGTCGATGGGGAACTGGTCGTCGTGCTCGCCGGCCGCGATCTCACCGGCCGCGGCGATGATCGCGTCGGCCTTGTCGGCGTCGAGCAGGCCCAGGTCCTTGTTGACTTGCGCGCACGCCGCCTTGAGCAGGCCGAGCGCCCGGATCTGGGCGCGTTCGAGCCCGCGACCCGAGATGGGGAAGTTCTCCACGGCGCGCTGCGTCTGCGCGCGCCACAGGGCGTCGACCGGAACCCGGACCTCGCCCATCGTGTCGTGTTCGATGCGGAACTGCGGTTCGCTGTTCTCAGTCATGAACCTCAGCTTGCCACCGAGGCGGCTTCGCCGCCGGTGTGTCGAAGTGGCGGTTCCGA